>CALDSK010000212.1 GCA_937911865.1 uncultured Synechococcus sp. | reverse complement strand
AACAAACTCTTCTCCCGCATCGCCAGCCGCCACATTACAGCCATACAAGCAAATTAAGTGCACATTCCACATAGCCAAATCTGCTGCATGCCGCGCCAACGTAGAAAGGCTCAACTCCCCGGCAGAAAACTTCAAGCACCCCGGAACACCATGAGCCAAGATATGAATCGCATCCACATCTCCTGGCGCATACTGCGTTGCCAAAATTTCAGTAATCTCTTCTATTCCGTCTTGACAAGGCGATAGCAGATAAGCATCCGTTTCTGGAGGCAAACCTGCTAACAAGTACTCATAGTTTTTGACGCTTGCATCAACAAACAGAACAGAAAGCGTATGTGACATAGTTTTCGAAGAGTTTGAGTAAGTCATGAAAAAATCTAAAAAAGGGGTTGTGCATTGAGGTAAAAGCTCCTCAACGCTGACAGCGTCGCCTCACGAAACGAAGAGGCGAAAAGGCGTTATCAAAAGTGATAAAACGAAAATATACAACAATAAAATGACTCAAGGTCAAAACAAGCCTGACCTCAAGCGCACAGATCATTTATCCGATTCGTTGTTGTTATGTGAATCATCCCACGAAGCCACTTCCACCTTGGAGACAAGCGGATGATGTGGAGACTTTTCAGTCGTCACCTTTTGCGAACTGCGATCCGAACAAGCTGTATTCTCTATAGCTTGTTCAGACTTAGCAGAACGGGAAAACAGCGCAGCGGGCTTTTGACTAACCATAGCAACGGGAATAAAACAAATCTTTCGATGCAGTAATAACGTCAACAACAGAAAAATGGCTAAGACGACCCATAGCGCTTATGGAATACAGCCATTGGTCTCATTCTGGAAGGGAGACTCACTGACCGTGCGAGTACCTAACAGATCAGACGAAAACGTGATATTTGAATCGGCCAAGAGCACCGCTAAATCCTGAACTAAAACCGAAGGAATGTTCCCTGTCAAGATAGGATCAGCGCCCGTGAGTTCAATACCCAATGGCGCAAGATTGTCACGAACGATCAAACAAGCCGCCGCGCTACTGCCCGGCAGGGAGGTTGAGGTGATTTCAAGGTCAGGAGCTACCGTATTGCCCGACAATGTATTGTCAACCACACTGACAATTGGCAATGTCGCAAAGTCTTCGACCTCAATAACAATCGCTTGACCACCGTTACCACTAATCGTATTCTCGCTAACACCTGCATCACCGGTGGCTGCATCCGTACGCCATTCTTGAACGCCAAAGTTCTGGGTTATAGACCGAATACCATCTCCGGCATTATCTAGAATTTGGTTATTACGCACTACTAATTCTTGAGCGCCTACGTCAGCGAGCAGAACATCAATACCGTTTCCACCATTATCAGAGATCGTACTGTCTCGAACTACAATTTCTTGAACAGAGGCTGAACGCGGTGCGCCATTATTATCTTCACCGTTAGCAAACGTGAGACCATTCCCGCCGCTTCTTGTGACCGTACTCCCTGTCAAAGAAAATTCTTGACTACTCGCACCGTCACGAGTGATCATCCGAACACCGTCTGCGCCGCTATCTTCAACAGTGGTCTCTGCAATGATCAGCTCCTGTGTAGCCGCGCTTGCCAGCGTGGTCGTCGAGCCTGTTGCCTCAGCAACAATACCTTCATTTGTGCTATTTGCAATCCGCTGCGTTAAGGCAGTTCCACCGGGTGTACCTACACTGGTGTTAGCGCTGGTACTAGGGCCAATGCTAATACGCTGACTAGGAAATTCTGTGTCGCTCGCTATGGCAAGAAACTCCATGCCGACCTGATTGTTATTCAAATCAAATCCGGCGATCGCAACTTCAACCGATTGCTCAGTCGAACTGTTTTGAATCTGAATGCCGCGATCGCCCGAGTTATTAATCTCGTTGTCAAACAGCACAACGCTACCGCCCACATTGTTGAGAGCAACACCGCTGCCGCCTGCATTCTCAATCAGGTTATTGCGCAGCTCTGCATTGTTAACATCCGACGCGGTCACACCATGATTAGCCGCATTCCTAATCTCGAACCCAGAGAGCACAGTACTCTCTCCAAGCGTAACGAGATTTGCCGCGCCACCCGTAATCGTCGGGAAGACACCGTCGTTAGAATTCGGCAATTCAACAGTAATACCGTTAGCATTCGGCGCATCACTGCTGACATTGAAGTTTTGCTCTTCAGAGAAAGGTAACCGAGTTGCAGTACTGGGAAAGCCAGGAAAGGCCATACCAGCAATCGTTTGCGCGGGGCCTTGAGAAAGCACTCTCACCCGGTCCGGAATCGCGAAGCCAGGAATAGTTGCGGCAGGCGCACTTTCACCATCGACATACACAATCGTATTGCCATCGCTAAAGGTGTCTGCGTCAGTATTTATAAGTGCGATCGCATCTTCAACTGCGCCAAACGGATTCTCAACCGTGCCGTCACCAGTGCCAGCACCGCCCGCCAAGTCTACATGCACGAAGCGGTAATCTTCTTCTTCTTCCGGGTTTCGGAGAGGTTCTACTTCATTGACAGCAATTGTCTCTGACTCGTTCACCACATTGACGGCAACAGTTGGTCGGCGAACCAGCGGATCGCGCAGGCGAATCACCACTTCATTCTCTTCTTGGAACGCTCTTTCGCCCTCATCGTGGAAGCGGGTTCCCGGCAGGCTAGCGCTAATTGAGAAGCCGACGCTCGTTCCAAATATGCCATCGTGCTGAAGCGATAGCCCGGTGTTGAAGTTGGATTCAAAATCAGCCGACAGACGGGCCTGAACGCCCAAACTGCTATCTTCTCCGGTCAAAAGATACGCACCAGCATAGCCTCTAAGCTCGCCGCCATACCACTCATCGAGCTGACCGCCCACTTCCACATCGAGTCCACCCAGGGCATTCTCTTGCTGAAAAATACGCTGACGCTCGCCAACCGCAGAAAGCACCAGCTGATTACCGTCGAAAGCGCTGGTCGTTTGCACGCCGCTATCGTCTACAACAGACTGCAAGGTATTGGTTTGATCGCCTAGTGGCAAGTACCCATTGGCCCGCAGCTCCCAATCATCTTGAATGCGCTCATAGCCAGCCGCCAGCTGATAAAACGTACTCTCATCTGTAGCGCGGCTATCAACGCCCAGATAGCCACCGTTGATCAGGTCATCATCAGCATCGTAATCTCGATGACCCACATTCAAGCTAAAGCTCGGCTCGCCATCACTCAGCAGTGCGCGCCCTTCAAAGAAGGTCACATCTTCGCACTCATCTTGGTCTAGGGGAATAAAGGTGTTGATGCCAACAATGTCATCAAATCCCGCACTCGACGTACTGTAATTCGCCCCAAATCGGGTAGGAATATCTAGTCTTTCATCTATCCCGTCGCCGCAGCTGCTTTCAATAGCAACCTGTTCGACAGCTTCAGCCGTGGGTAAAGGCCCCGCCTCGATTTCAACAGCTGGCGTATGCTGACGGTCCATCCGGCTAAGAAAAACAGGCTCACCGTCAGCTGAGTGTGAGGCAGCCGTATTCTCTTGAGCTTTGTACTCACTTGCGATCGCAGAGCAGCCATAAAAAGCAACAAATACGCTAGAGACCGCTAAAAATAACGCGCGTACAACCTTTGTCTGCAGAACATCCCAATCTGGCTTGGACATTTCGATTCCCTAAATAAATGAAACAGTTTTGTAAGAGGACACAAAAGAAAGACGCCAACCCTGCACAGACACCATGCAGAGCTCCTAAGCTTTGCAGAGCTCATAAGCTTTACGGTGCGTTTTGAGCGTGATGTGGTTTCGGCAGGTGCAAAAAAGATTGAACACGTGACTTCGACAGACAATCTAGACAGGAGACTGGGTGAATGACGCAGCTTCAAACCTCCCATCAAGTTTTCCCACGTATATTACTTTTCTTACATCAGTAAACCTATGTAACTTGCTGGACAACTAAATGTAAGATCCTGGTTCTCTGTAGCGCCCTCAAGCCTACTGAACACGCACCTGAAAACGCAGCGCTCCGTAAGAATCGATGGGTATGGCTGACCCTGTCGCAGGCGGTAAATTGCCCAGATCAACCACCACCGCGCCCGTGTTATTAGCGCCCCCACAGTTGAGATTCGGGAAGCGGGTGCGCGGATCTACCGTCGGCGGAAAGTAATAGCCCGCATCGCCATCATCAGCGCTCGTCAAGGCGACTTCGGTGCCTTGAAAATCTAATGCAATGCTGAGTGGGCTGGGTTGAGTGCCCGAAGGATCGGCAGGCGGGCTATTGCGGTAAGCATCTGATATGAGAGTGGTATTGAGTGGAATGCGATCGCATAGCAACATCCCCTGAGCCGCCATACCCCCCACCGACAAAAAGTAAAGCGTATATTCAATTGAGTCAGCGGGCTTTATCTCTCCGCCGTCGAGCACCCCAATCACATAGTTGCTAGGCCAGTGCGGATGGTTGTCCTCATCGGCCTGTGGTCCAGTTGTATTATCAACAAACTGGTTCAATACCGTGCCATCATTAGGATTCGACTCTCTATTTCCCGCAATTTCAGTAATCCGTTTTACCAGCAGCACATGCGGACTGCCATTCACCGATCGAATGTCGCTCCGATAATCTTCTACTTCCCCATCTACGGCCTCGCCCAAAGATCTCTCATCGACAGAGGCAGTCAGGGCATCGTCAATCAACGTATCTGTGGTTAGCCGAAATCGGGCGTAGCTAGTCCCTGCTACCATTGTGTCGGGGGTCACCCAGCTCAGAGCTGCGGTTGTTTCTCCAGGTGCCACGCTAGCACTTTGGTGTTCACTGGCTTCAAATACCCCATTCCGGTTAAAGTCTATCCAGCCATGGAGCGTTGCCTCTGTTGTTGTATTGTTAGTAACTGGAATATCACTGAGCGAATAAATGCGCCCAGGTAGCACCGCAGGCAAACTTGTAAATGCATCGTCATCGTCGTCCTGCGCCTCACCCAGGTCATCTATTCCATCTACAAATCCATTACTATCGTCACTGACCCCATCGCCCAAAAACACCTGTCCAAACACAGTATTGTGCCAGGGGCCGTTGTGTTCAACCAAGGTAGAATAATCGCCTAGCGTGTCACCCACTTGGCTATCAGGGGCATCCCCAAAGTCAGTCGGGCTAATCACAACCAGCGGGATTTCGAGCGGTGGCAAGCTAGGAAAATACGTCCACAGGTCAATCACTTTGGTATCACCAAAAGCCCCTGTACACAGCACGTTGGTGTTTCCCGTTGTCAGTGTTTCTCCAAATACATTAAACCCAGGGGCCGCAGAGTCTGCTCCTAATACAAAGTCAGAATTGGGCGGAGAGGGGGGATTACTGCCGCACATAGCATCATCGGTTGGGTCGCCATCGCTAGGGTCGCGATCGCTCACTAGGGTGCCATCTAGGGTGTAATACCCCCGGTGATCATAAAACCCAACGGTATTACCCCTCGGGTTAGTGGCATTCAACAGATTATAAATGGGTCCGCCGATAGGATTGTTCTCAACGTCGCTCATCGGAAAGTGATACTCTCCACCGCGCGCCGTAATCTCAAACTGAAAAGTACCCGATGGAACCGGTCGATTGCTATTGTCCATCCCGTCCCATTCAACAAACTGCCTTCCCGCAGCCGTCATCACCCCTCTAAGGACATCGTTGTCTGGATGATCCGGGTCGAAGTTAACACCATCTCTACTGATAACAATCTCGTAGGTACCCGAGAGTAAATTGCTGACAAAAGAGAACGTCCCACCGCCGCCCACCGAAGAGGTATTGCCTGAGAGATTACCCACAAAAGCTGGATCAAGCACCTGAGGCAACAGTGCGATAGAAGGAAATCCGGTTCCAGTTTCGAGCCCTGATAGCGGATCGTAAACAGGCAAAAAGGGTAGAATAGCTGGGTCAATCTCGTTGAAAAACAAGGGATACTGAGGCGATGCGGCGCTAGTGCCACCAACCGTGCTGCTAATCGCGCCATCTGTTCCCAGCACATTTCGATACAAAGGCGTGACGCCATCGCTGTCTAAGTTGCCAAACTGATTGCCAAAAATACTAAATCCAAAGGGATCCACCCCATTGAGATCGATGCGGTATCGAAACCCATCTACCGTGACCGGATACAAAGAAGAGTGCAGATTCACCTGGTTTTGACCCATATTAAAGGCCAGGTGAAAAGTGTGTAAGCGGCCTAAAATATCTGTTGTTGAATTGGGCGAGCTACGCACCGTCACATCCCAGGCTGAGATACCAGCCGCCTGATCAGCGTTTGTGTTAATCGCTTCAACACTATGCTCCACACCATCGTTGGGGTTCTCGTTGGTGCTTTTTCCGCCCGGCCCATAGATAGCAACATAATAAATGCCGGTAGACGGTGCCTGATAGTAGCAGGGCTGGTATCCACTGACGTTACCGGTCCCATCAACCGACATCGGGCCTGCTAGCTCCTGAGCCCGATTGGCAATAAAGCCCTGAGTTGGCTGCGCACTGCTACAGGTAAAATCGGCGGTAGCAGGCAACACTTCATTCGCGACCTGCCCTGCTACCGTCCCCGGATGAAAAATCTCTATATCTCCTTGGTTTACCCCGACTGCGCTAGACCCCAGTAAGATATACTCTCCCTGATTGGCAAATACTCGAAACAACGTTCGTCGGCGAAACCCAGTGGTAAAATCGTTTCTCCATTCAATGTGACCTCGATTGCCCGGAGCACCGCTCGGAAACATATCCCGGCTCCCTTCAGCTTTTGCCAGTGGCGCCAGCACCGCAGATAGCAAGATAGCTACGATGCCTCCGGTTTTCAAATGACGCCAAGAGGAAAAAACTAAGGGCCCGAAGTAAGCCAGTCTCAAACGATGACAAACCATGAATCGAATAACAGTATTGTGGAGCTTTTAACCGATACCAAGGATGCATTAATCAATCTGGACCTGAAAGCGCAGCACACCATAGGCATCGGGCGGCGTGCCAGCGCCAACCGATTCAGGAAGATTGCCAAGGTTAACAACAACAGCACCATTGTTATTAGTGCCGTCGCATTGAACATTTGGAAACTGAGTGCTAGGGTCTAGCCCCGGTGGAAAGTAGTAGCCGCCATCGCCATCAGCAGCGCCCGTCAGCGCATAATCATTACCGTTAGAAGAGACCGCAATGCCCAGCGGACTCGGCTGGGTTGCGAGCGGGTCAGCGGGTGGAGCGCTAGCATACGCATCGGGTAAAAAAGAAGTATTGGGTGGAATGCGATCGCACACCAGCACATCTTCTGCCTCGGCAGCTCCTGCCGATAGAAAGTAGATACTGTACTCCACGACATCTGCGGGTTCATTACTCACCGGCTGTACCAAGCCACCGTCAATCGCCCCCAACAAATAGCTGCTTGGCCAGTGCGGATGATCATCCGCCGAGTCTGCTATCCCATCGTTCACCACCGTATTTAGGGGCGTATTATCCAAACTGTTCTCTGTTCTATTACCGTTAATGCTAGTAATCCGCTTCACCAGCAACACTTCTGGATCGGTCGCAAGCGGCTGATAGCCAAAATCAGCAATGTCGATATTATTGATTCCTGTTGGCATCGCTACCGAAAAGGCCGTGGTGCTAGAAGTCAAAACACTGTCGGTCAAGACACCATTAGTATCAGTAACTAGAACAATATAATCTCCAAAAATTAGCTCATTAAATTCGTAGTAGCCATTGCTATTAGTGGTCCGGGTCGCCAGTGGTGGCTCGTTGGCATCGACCGTCCCATTACTGTTCAAGTCCCAGATCAGATCGACCGTGACATTGGCGATATCGGGTTCACCAGGATCTTGGATCCCATCGCCGTTAGTGTCTTCCCAAACGCGATCGCCAATAATAGAAGACCCTCGCACACATTCCGCACCATCAAAAGAGCCGTGCGAGCCGGTAGATCTAAAAGGTCCAACCGTTTGAAAAGTGTTACCCACCACCTCCAGTTGCACAATGGAGTTGTTGGTTACCAGACCCCAGAGTCTTCCTCTACCATCTTTAGCCACCTGAAAGTTAATATTAGGAGTACCTGCCCCCGCGGTTAACCCTGTAAATACGCCAGTCGTTAGATCATAAGTCCAATACTGCGGGCTACCATTTGACTGTCCTAAAATCAAACCATCATCGTCGATAATAAAGTCTCCCCAGTTAGCCGTAAACCGCGTCAGAAAAGAATTAAGGCCAATAGGCGTAATACTTTGAACCGTACGGCCTTCAGAACCTGGGACAAAATCCACTCTGTAAATTTCAAAAATTCCAGTATCTACACCCTGATAGAGGGCATCATCATAAAAAGCAGCCCCCCCGCTGCCCAAGTCGAACCCAAATGGAACAGAAGAGAGATAGCTCGTGAAGTTGTTTTCAATCGTAAAATGTTGTTGATTGATTGGGTTCCAGGCAAAAATGCTGTTGTTGTCAGAGTAATAGACCAGCCGCCCCACGTGATCGGTCGCCATGCCATTGGCCGTCGCCAGCGCATTTGTTGTTAGCGGCAGCGCCGCCCCGCTCTCGACATGCACAGCAAATATGTTGCCCGCCTGCCCCGAATACACCAGTCCGTAATCAGCCGTACATACCCCCCCATTGCTACTGCCCGGCTCACGAATAAAAATAGCATAGTCTTCAACTTCGCCGTCGCTCGCGAGATCACCTGGCGTCGCGCTATTAATTGTTGGATCTGTAGTCAGCCGAAACCGCGCATAGGTAACACCTGCGCTCATCCCACTTACGCCCGGTCCGGTCCACTCCAGATCGCTACTCAGTCCGCCTGTCGTCATCGCGGGCACCAAGTGGCTAGTGTACTCGTCCGCGTCAAATACGCCATTGCCATCAAAGTCTAGCCAGGCGTGGAGGGTAGCAGCGGTATTGAGAGTGTTGGTTATCTCAATATCGCTGCTGCCTATGGTGTAAACCACATTCTCGCTAAAGAGCGTGGTCAGAAAAACAACACCATCTTCATCCGTACCGTCACCTGTCGCATCGAAAGGCAAATTAGCATCCGCTTCGTCATCTGGCGGAGTTGTCCCTAGGTGAAGGCCGGGGACGATCGTATGCTGAGCGCCTATGGGGTCTGTGCCACTGTTTCCAGCGACGCTGTCTGTGCCATAGGTGTCGGGTGCATCGCCAAAGTCAGCTGCGATCGCACCTTCAGCCAGCAGCACACCAGCTGGCAACAAAGCCAATCCTATTAAAAACTGCAGACGCAGCAGCAGAGATCTTACATTCTCACTAAATGACATATGAACAGGCGCAGTTCTTACTTTTCTTACTTAAGTAAGCCCATCAAAAAATGTGAATCATCAAATTCAATGATTAAAAGTAAGAATTTAGAGCGGTGGGCGGTCGCCAAATCATCACAAACCCCTTCCGCTAGCTGCGACGGAAGGGGTTTGCTTACTATTCTTGATGTAAGATCGACGCCAGCGGCTAGTCAACCACAGTTATAAATCGGATAAAGCCATGGGAGTCGAGGGGCACGCCATCACCTGTCGCATTTGGTACGTCGCTCAGATCTACCACAATCGCCCCGTTGTCGTTCGGCCCCCCACAGTTCACACTCACCCCCAGTTCTGTACTCGGATCTACTAACGGTGGGAAGTAATAACCACCCACTCCATTATCATTACCGCCGGTATCAGTGAGCTCATCGCCATCATTCGCGTTTGTTAGCGCCACATTTTGACCATTGAAGCTAATGAAAATGCCTCGGTCGTCAGGCCCAGGCGCAGCGGGCGTGCTGCCATTGAAGGCTGTGGCGTCGAAAGTCGTGTGGGTTGGAATGCGATCGCAAATCAGCAAATCTTGTGCCACTGCATCACCATTCGATAGAAATGGAATAGTGTACTCAATCTGGTCGCCAGACCGTACCGTCGTATTCGATATCGCCGTCACATCGTCAATACCTGTAATCCCTCGAATGTAGTTTTCAACCGTACCGCTGCCAATAGTTGCTGGTTCAGTGGCGCCTGGCCAATTAACTTCGTTGTCGTTAGCATCTCCCGCAACATCTACATAGCTTGTATCGAATAGCTGTTCTCTCTCAGGCTGTCCTCGGTTAATGGCAGTAATACGTTTGACGAGTAATACATCTGGATCGCTAGGCAACGGCGCACTCACGGCTAATGGTGTGGGATCCTCATGAAGGATAGTCGTAGGATAGTCAGAGCTTACCCCTGTAACAAACCCTGGTGGCAGTTCTGTTAAGGTGGCTTGATTGTAGTAGGTGTCTGGGCTTGCAGAGACCGGCACCGTCACGTCTACCTCTATAGATGTGATGGATTGAGGTGCAAGCGCGATATCGGATATAGAGATAGTTTGGTTGCTGTTGCTCAGCGCTACCGTCCCCGAAGGTGTCGTAACCGTACCGGTGTAGGTGCCATTGACTGGGGTCGCGCTTTCGTCGTCGGCACTGCCAGGATAATCAGTGACAGCGCGCAAGTCATCGGTTAATGTCACGGACATGGGTAGCGCACTGGCATTGGCAATTTGGTAGGTGTATGTCACAGACTGCCCGGCCGGGACAGGCTGCGTATCGTTTATATCTTTAGAAAGGCCAACCGCGAAACAAGAAGCGCCATCGTGAGAGCCCCCATCAGGGGTATCGGCAAGTAAAGTGGCTGACCCATCTGATTCAACAATATATAGCGCGTCGGTAGACGCACTGCGATAAAGCAAATTACCAAAGACATCGTAGAATTGAGAGCCATGATTGTGATTGGGCGTGCTGCTACCACTCGGGATAGCGGGCGTCGCCCCACCGCTCGTGTTACTCAGATCAAAATGGACTAAGCGATCGCTATTATCATCAATACCGTAAACTCTATTCGGTGTCGTATCGTATGGGTTAACTGCAATATCTTCAAAGCGAGCACCCGCAACAGCCCCTCTATTCGTTGCCGTTGGCGGTGTTGTTGTTACATCAATGGTAAAGACTGGGCTCGTTTGTCTGCTAACAACATAGGTCCCATTGGCTAAGAACGTGCCAGCATTTGGGCTGGTGTTGATAGCATCTCCCTGCGGCAGTCCGAGAGAAATGGGGACCCCATCAGAGCCAAGCCTGACAATAGTACCTGCGGGAAATGGGCTACTTGCTGAAGCCGTTTCAACAATGCCGTACAGATAATTATCAACCGGGTTATAGGCCAACGCGTTGTAGTTATACCCAGTAACCTGAGCACCAATAGGATCAAACGTAAACGGTGTGTTGGAACGATTGATACTGTTCAGCTGAGAGAATCCACCATTTCTGCCACTACCAATAACAATATAGAGTGAGGAATCGCAGGTAAATGTTGGGGCGCTAGGGAGTGAAACATCATCGAACCCAAAATCAATCCCGGTTTGATCTGCACCTGAAACAACAGCTAAGACATCGTTGGGCGTTCCCAGGTCAAAATCGTTCGGGATATCGGTATCACTATCATCTACAAATACGCGGTATGTACCATCGGCAACCGCTAAAAAGCTATAGCTGCCGTTATTGCCAGTGGTGTTCGTCGTTTGAATCTCTTCGCCAACGTCATAGTTGCCATCGCTGTTGCTATCTTGATACAGAACCACTTCAATCCCATCGGGCAAAGTAGGCTCTCCACTCGTCAAACTATCATCAGCGTCGGCATCTTCGTAAAGGGTTCCAGAAACCGTGTGAAAAGCATCGGATAAATAGATACCACCGCCTGCCACCAAATCCAACCCGCCTTGCCCTGACCCCCCAGAAGTGTTGGTCGGAAAGTTAGTTAAATTGACTAGATCGTTAGATGTGCTACTGCCAGGCGTGTCATTTGGAAACAGCGAATAGCCAAAAATAGTCTGATTAGGTGCAACACTCATATCTGCTAAAGAGAGAAAGACACCTTCGATCCGCTGAGAGTTAACCGTATGAGAAGGCCTAAAAGCGGGTTCGGATTCTTCTCGGCGCATAATGGCCGTTGTAATAGAAAATCCAGATTCACCCCAAGTAGCCGTTGTGACATCTTGAAGTGGGCCAAAGCTTGCCGGATTTCCGCTAGCATCTAAGGACGTAATCGCCGCGACCTTAAACGGGTCATTGCCCCCACGCTCTAGCACCAGAAAGCCAATTCCAGACTGAGAAGAGGCCGGAATAGATAGCCCATTAGAAACAATATAGTCAATGCGCTCTATATTGTTGCTCGCTTGACCGTTGTCATTAGAAAAAGTGTTGTCAATTCCTCGGTTAGCAATATCGCTCAGCAAACCAACTTCCATATCGTTGGTATAGGACGATCTTATTTGAGTAGTGCTACTGCCGCTACGCTCGAAAAACATTAGCTGTCGTTCTCCCGTAGCGCCAGCTCCATCAATTCGCTGAAACTTGATCTCATCTGCTAGCCGCAACAGAGAATAATCATTACTACTTGCTTGGAAACCCGTAACGGTTAGGTCGTTAGTTGCACCCACACCAAAATCTAAGGTGATTGAACTATCACAGCCACCGGGATAGTTCGAGCTGTTACAGGGATTCGCAACCGTCGTCGTGTAACTGCTGCTGGTCCCTGGCTGGTAGCTACCGGTAAGTGAGTCAATGGCCGTCTGAGCGATCGCACCCGTAGCCTGACTTAGCGCGATCGCACTGGCTAATCCAAAAGCAGCGCTAAGGCGCCTCCTACCCCCCCCCAATCCCAGATAATCTCGCATATAAATTGACTTCAAAAATATATTCTTAGGGTTGTGCATAGTGGCAGTGCAGAGAAATCCATCGGGGCGTTTTGAACAAAGAATGCCCTCGTAACAAGACAACTTGTTCAGTGAAATAGCTTGAAGTAAGTTTTTTGGTTTACGTTGGCTAGTCGAGTGGCTTGGCTAGCGTGAATTAATCAACTTGAACCGTAAATCGAATATAGCCAAAGCTATCGGCTGTCCCTGGACCGATTGCATTAGGAACAGGTCCAGGGACTTCTACATAGATACCCCCTTCATCCATGCCAGCATCTGGCGCAGGACAAGGCGCTGGCGGCGTCAGCGTATCTGCAAATTTCTCACCCAAGCTAGTCGTGTTGGGTGGCGCTTCAGCACCACTCGCATCTGAGAGCGCAACCTCGCCAGCATTTCCCAGATTTATCACCAAAGAGTCTGGAATGTATCCTGTCTCGGGCGGGATCAGGTCACAGATCTTGATATTGCTGATTGGCGTATTCCCATCCGACAGAAAGTAAACGGTGTAGTCTACTTGTTCGCCGGGTTCGGCGTCAGCGGCGATCGCCCCTTCTAAATATGTTGTCGCGGGTGCGACAGGGCTGGGCCAGTTCGGCGAATTGTCGTCATTACCAGGCGTCCCATCATCAACAAAGGTCGTGAAATTATCCACACCCACCCTAGTGACGCGCTTCACTAGCCGCAAAGCAGGCGCAGCCGCATCGATATTAATTTCGTAGTCTTCTACTTCACCATCTGGCGCAGCACTCGTAGAGGGTAGTCCTGTTTGAGAGCTATAGCGAACGCGAGCATAGGTCGCGCCTCCGGTCGCGCCAAACGGCACCTGTACGCTTACAGATTCTGTTGCGCCAGTAGACGCCACCCGAGGCAACGGACCATCATCTTCAAAATCACCATCACCGTCAAAGTCAACCCAGATAGTCAGTTCGCCTGTTCCGTTTGTCTCCACATCCCAGGTATAGGTCTGTCCTGCCACAAACGTCTCACCATGCAATGAAGGGTTAGTTGCACCATCATCGACCACCACAGCATCGTCTTCTAGCGGTGGGCCATCGTCTTCAGAAAAGTCTGTTTCAGCATCGACTGCTGATCCTAAAAAGATAGTTGGCGCGGCGCTGACTACGTGGCTGGGGCCTCGCCCGGGTGCCGAATTGTAATCGCCGGCTACTGGCACGCCGGGTGTTGCATCAGGCGCATCACCGTAGTCCAGGTTAGCTGTGCCAACCCCCGTCTGCTGACTAATGCTTCCTTCCCGCTCAAAGGCTGGTGCACCTGACAAATCTCCATTGGTAGTCCCAGGGTTATCAAACGTTGTCACGTCGTTGCCTGTATGAGGGAACGTACCCGAAAATTGAATGTTTTGATCGCCCACTGTCGGCGTATCACCCAATACAACTGTGATAAAGCTAGTCCCCGGCGTCAGCCCTGCATCTGCCTTAACAGGCACGCGAACGTCAATATGTCCGCCAACAGGTACTGAACCGCCGTTTGGGATACCCGCAAATGTTCCAGTGGTGTTCCCAGTTGTTACGTCAATACTCAACGGTGTTGTTGTTGCGTTGCCGTCAAAGTAGCTGACAATCTCAACGGGGTTAGCCGCTTGAAAAGTTGCATTGGTTACGCTGGACGGTGCACTTGGGATAAAGAATTGAGTTTGGTCATTACCCGTATTGGTAATCCGATAGGTGAAATAGACAACATCTTCTGAACCGATAACAGAATCGCCCTGCCCAGGGCCATCATTTACCACCTCAGCAGCGGGTGCTTCTTCGGGCGTACCGAGGTTAGAAACATCAAGACCGGCTACTTCTGAAATGGTCAGACGAACCGTATTAGAATCTACCTGAATTTCTGTACCCGATGCATCGTTAGGGTTCTCAAAAGAGCCGTGAGCAGTGTTGTCAATCGTGGTTCCAGCGGCTGTCCCGGCGGCAAAAGAAGGTAGTTTAAATGTGGTTAAAAAGGCTAGCCCGATCAGGGGAATAAGATAGCTCTTTCTTCGGATATTTCGAGATAGTTTATAGTTCATAGGTTGGCGATCGCACAAAGTTAAGAGAAGGTGTTTTAGAGAAAACTGCTGCAGTAAAGCGGCAGCGAAATCAACAGCTTTGAAACTTGAGGTCAATTGAACTCGTAAAGAGGTGAGCTCAAATTTCAAAGCTGTTATGTCGATTAAAGAGTTTGTCGATAACAAACTCTTTAATCGACGGTGATTCGAAAACGGATAAATCCGTAGGCATTGGTTGGCGTACCGGGGCCGGTTGCATTGGGCAGTTGCGCTGGGGAAGGCGCTAAGTTGACGACGATGGTTCCACCCGTATCGGCTTCCGTACAGGGCAACACGGTTGGATCCCCTGCCGACAAAAATTCTCCCCCGTCGCCATCAGTATTGGTGTCAGTCAGGTTGCTGGTCACGCTACTGGTAAATAGCACCATAGACTCAGGAATGTAGGTTGCGCCTGTCGGAATGCGATCGCACAACAACACATTCGTCACCGGGAAATTGCCTGTCGCCAGGTAATAAATGGTGTACTCCACCACATCACCCGGCTCTACGCCATGCTCAGTTGCCCCAGCCAAAAACGTACTAAAGGGTGTTCCCGGCCAGTGCGGATGATTGTCATTGTCGTCTGTCGGGTTATCCACCAAACTCGTCAGCCGATTTCCATTAACAGCAGTAATCCGCTTCACAATGGCTAGGTTAGAATCAGTAAAGTGGCCAAAATCGTTGTTGGCATCAGTCAAGCCTACATTCGAGCCAAAGTTAGCCACCTCTAGATTATCTGTGGTAAAGACGCTATTCTCAGGCGGCAACGTAGCCGGGTCCACATCTAAAACAAACGACCCACTGGCTGGAAACAAAAAGTCAAAGGTCCCTGTATCCGGCGCGGTCGCAGCAGAGGTGTTTTGAGTCGTCAGCAAAATGTCAGCGCCATCGACCATTCCATTGCCGTTACTATCTCTGTAGAGTCGAACAGCCACATTGGCTGTCCCCGAATCGCCCGCTCCGGTATCTAGTATTCCATCAGTATCTGGATCTAAAAACACAGTTCCAACAATCCTATTTTCAGGCTCTGTTGCGCAGGCAATACTTTCATAGCCTGCTTCCTCGGATAAAGCGCTGATCAAACTGGCCGCGCCCGTTGACTTGTTAATGCTGTAAAACTGGTTGCTCACAGACGATGGGTCACTGTTGTTGCCAGTTGTTCCATAAAAGTTACCGTTATTAAAGGCAGACAGTCCTTCCATTCTGTTAACGCCCAAATTGCTACCAACGGCAGTCGCTGATCCAGCTGTTGTATCAATAGTTATCAGGCGATCAAAGTTTGTACCACCAGCGTTTGCAATGCCATACAACACACCTGTGTCAGGATCGAAGGTAATGTCACCAATATTTGTAGTAGAGCCGCCAACAGAAATCGTTAAATAGTCTGCGCCGCCAAAGGCACCTGGAATAAACGAGCCCGTGTTTGGATTTATCTTGATCAGCAGATCGGAGCCGTTGTTGCGCGTCGTGCCAAACAGCTCGCCTGTAAAGGGGTGAAAGGCCAGACCATCGACGCTAATAGGCGTAGCAGGACCCACGCTACCAAAGCTGCCAATCGCAGTGTAGATATCTGTGTCGGTATTGTAGGTGCCAAGAACTGTGTTGTTAGCGACAAAAAGCAGACTGTCGCGATCGCGATATGCGATCGCTCGAATCGCGCCAGAGGGTCCCAACGCGCCAAACGTATTGTCTTCTCCGCCCGTGTTTAGATCAACTTTGATCAATCGATTGCTGTTATTAGGGACCAGATAGCAAAATGTATCGATCAGTGGCGGTGCGTTGTTGATAACTGTGACCGCATCATCAACATTGCTAGTTAAATCAGGATCGGTAATATCAAGATTTCTTCTAGCTTCTGCCTCATTTGTGATAGTTCCAGAAGCAAATTCAGACAGCGTCCCTTCAATCGTATAAGTAGCCACCGCTTGATTTTCAAGATCGAGCGTGGTGTTAATGTTGTTACCACTGCCGCTAACGTCATTGCAGGTGCCTATGCCACTGGTAATGGCACAGCTCCACTCCACACCGGTCAGGGCCGCCGGAACGTTATCTATAAAGGTAATTCCTGCCTCATCGCTGGGGCCATCGTTTGTGACCGTAACGGTATATGTTAAATCGTCTTCTGGATTCGCAGTTGACAAATCTACCGATTTATCAACAATTAGATCGGCCTCTCTAATCACGATGCCGCCCGAAAGTTGAACATCGGTCGAAGGGTAATAAACCCAGGTATCGATCCCTCTGCGATCGCCAAAATTGCTAGTAAACTCGTGCCCGCCGCCTGTACTGTCTACGCCCGCTAAAGCCTGACGAGCAGCAGGCGGTCCCCCATAACAGATCGGATTCGCAACACCTGCATTAGAGGTTGTTTCACCTGCTGCACACAGCGAAAAATCGCCCCCTGTATTGCGGTCGTCGTAGTAAATAGTGAACGGCGGATCGGCTGCTGAGCCAGCGGGTTGATTTAAACGTTCTATGATAATACCGCTGTTGTTTTGTTCAGCATCAATAATAGGAAAGTGAGCTTCTCCTGCATACTGATTAATTTGAACAGTGTAAGGAATGGTACTAGGCTCAACCTTGTCACCATTACCATCTAGGCCATCCCAGAAAATACTGTTGGGCCCTACCACCGATCTACCCACAAAAGTTCGATCGTTTAAATTGCCATAGATATTGTCTTCACTGAGATCGATAGTGATAGAGAACGCATTCTGAGACGTACTGTTGAAGCTGAGCGTACCGCCCAGCGGCGCGGTGCCCGCCTGCCCAAAAGTTCCCTCAATTCCAGTAAAGCCAAATTCTGTAGGTGTCGGCGGCGGTTCAGGCTCCTGGTAAAGCCAGGTTGTTCTTCCTCGAATATTAGCCGTACTCGGCATGGTTGGATCGGGTGAATTAATAAACGTTTTGTGGGTGATGTAAATCCCAATATCTTGTTCGTTAGGATTGTGCAGGTCATAGCCTGGAGGCAGCTCGCCTGGGTTAGCCCCTGTCAGCTGAAGCGAACGAAAGATAGAATCTCCTGAAGTTGTATCAAAAAAGCCATTGCGATTAGCAAAAAAGATAAACCCAAAAGGATCAATACTGTTGAGGTCAATTCTGTACTGATAGCCTTCCTTTGTAAGCACGTTGAACTCTGAGCTGAGCTGAATCGCCCCCCCATTCCCCCCCATATTGAAGGCATAGTAATTGGCGTAGACGCGCCCTTCAATCGCGGTGCCTGTGCTAGAGCGCACCGTCGCATCCCAGGCAAATACATAGCCTGAATTGGTTTGTGTCCATGCCGATGTGCTAGGCGTCGGGGTCGGATTACCGGAGGCGCCCGGACTAGGACTCACAAAATCAATCTCCCATATGCCTTCTGTAGCCGCAGTCACCGCAATCGTACAAGGGATAAAAGTATTCCCTGTACCATCACCGGGCCCGGCGATCTCTTCATTGCGATTAGCAATCAGGCCGGTAGCAGCACAGTCTCCAGAAGTATTGTTGGGTGCGTGATATTCAATCACGCCGCTGCCAATACCCACAGCACTAGACCCTAAGTCTATTGTCTCACCGGCTCTGGCATAGACTTTAATCGTTGTTCTCCGGCGAACATCGCCATTAAAGATATTGCGGTATTCAAGAAAGGGCCGATACCCGTTAACATCTACTAGATCTTGGCTACCCTCTGAGTAAGCCGGCAGCGCAGACAACCCTAGCAAACAGCCTGTGCCTGCCAACAGGCTTAGCTGCTTTAAAGTCTGCTTTAAACTATCTGGCGCTTTCATATAGGCGAAAAGATTTTGCTGCTTAGAGTGTTAAAAGACCGTATTTAAAGTCTCCAACAACTAATCAATAATTCCCTATACAGCCGCCTACATAGATTTTTCTAAGTAGGTAGTTTTCAGTATTTTCATCAGAACAAAAAGCTTTAGGGTTCGACCTGCAAATCTTCTTCTTGATCTACAAAGGTAATATCTATTCCTCGAACATCCTGAAAAACAAATTCTACTCGCCGGTTACGCGCAAAGCTTTCTCGATTAGTTTCATCGACTAGCAGCTCAGTTTCACCCAAAGAGCGTATCGTCATCCGCTGCGCCCCTACGCCTTTAGAGAGTAAATAGCGCCGAGCATTTTCGGCTCTACGTCTCGCTAAATCCTGGTTATAGATTTGGCTTGCCCGTGAATCCGTATGACCATGTAAATCAACCACAATACTGGGATGCTCACGCAGTACATCAGCAATTCTATCGAGCACAGCCGCACTTTCTAAGCTGACGAAGTCTTTATCTAATGCAAAGTGGATATTGCGAGGGACTTCTAGTCGAATGTTTTGAGGGCTTGTAGGCAGGTCAAGGGGAGGCGGTGGCGATGGTGATGTAGGCGGTGCTGGTGGTGTCGTACACTGCGGCATCGTTATGGGCGCAGAAGTGCGGCCTGTGGTAGCGCCGTTTAGTGAGCGGATGGCTGTGTTTTTGGCAGGTTCAGAGGTGCCGTAGAGAGGGTCTGTGGCGATCGCACTCAAAACCTCTCCGCCTAAAAATTCATCCAGCACAAACTCAAACATTCCATCTTCGTCGGTCACCACCGTCTCTAGCGGCTCATTCAACGGACCATAGCTACCGACTTCTCCTACCGTTCGATAGAGCTGAATCTCATTATCTGGATCGGCAACGCCACGAACAATCGCACTCCCATTGATCACAAAAAAGTCGGGACTCAGAAATTCAGGTGCGTTAACAGCACCATTACCCGTATCTTGACGGCGGTTGTGAGAGCTACGCATAGGGTTGGGGCCATCACCGCTCTGAAAGTCTTGAGGAGTACGGCCACGCCTCGTGTTCAAATCGATACTCAACCCTTCAATATGGTGAAACTGATTGTCCGTTATGATGTTTTGCTGGCTCTGTGTGTTGGACCCTTGGCCAAAAGCCGTAACGACTACACCGCCACCTTTTTGATTCGTAATCTCATTGCCTACGACCCGATGGTCATTACCCATCAAATAAATCGCCGCCCGCCGCAGCCGCTGACCGTTGAAGCGAATATCATTGTCAATGATCGCTACCGAGCCCTCGGGCTTGAACAAAAAGATACCGCTGCCGTCATTGCCACACATCAAATTGCGAGAAATCAGACCGTTCTCAACGCTACCGTCTAGGCGAATCGCATCGGGCATACCGGCTAGGCCATTACCCACAATAATATTGCTAGTCACTTCCAAATTGTCAGCCTGTCGCCCAGAAATCACACCACTACCATTGTGATATTCAATTCTGTTGCTTTTAATCGTTGTTCCAACAGAGTCAAACACAGAAACGCCAAACCCAGATGGCGATTCGGGCATCTGACCAGAGGGAGAAATGCCCAACCAGTTGTGTTCAATCAAAACGTCCTTTGGAGGACTATCGTTAGCGGTTTGGCGACCAGCTGCAGGCAGCGGAATCCCCCTTTGCAAAGGTACTGGTCTATGGCTAATAAAAATATCGGCAGGTGGCGTGGCATTGGTAACTTGACTAGGCGCGTTAAATCCATACAGGCTAAGGCCGCGAACGGCTACACCGCTCGCAGAAATCGTCAGGCCCCTGAATACTTCTATGCCTGGCTTGGGTCGTATAGAAACCACAGGAATAGGCACCGATATTTCAGCCGTGGCCGATAGTGTCGGGTCGTAGCCGGGCTGAGTCGTGCCATCTATGACGAGATTGGGCTGTGCGATCGCCGGTAGCACCGAGCCCAGTTCAATGGTGGTCTGCTCAGCGGGCAAATCAAATTCAATCGTAGAAAAAGACCTGCCAGAAACTACCAGCTGTTGCTCAGCCGTGCTCAAATCAGCGAGCGGCAGCGTCCCATTCGTAATCTCAATCGCCTCTCGTAAGGTAATCACTGAATCTGGCTGAATAGGGCCATCGGCGGCGCTCGTCACCGTTACTTGTACTAAAGGAGTCGATAGAATATCTTGTGCCCAACTACGCATAGGCAAAAAAACAGCACCCAATGCAGTACCGATTACCAATAGCTGTTGCAGCTTGTTCTCTAGGTTGTTCTTATACTGAGGCATCATTCAATACTTCTACAGCTCAACAGCGTTTGGAAACTCTTCATTTACAGATGAACTAGAACTCAAAGCAGAGAGATCAAACACTACAGAAGGAGGCTCGGCCGAGCGACGCGCTTCAGCAGACTCATCAGATCGCAAACTAGACAAATCTAAAGTTGGTTGGGGTGTTGTGTCATGCCTCACTTCAACGACCGACTCTTGTGCTTGTAGCGGTGCAATCGGCTGTGTCCCAAAGCCGCTAAGAAGACCGCCCAGCTTAGCCGTTACCCCAACATAAAAACCACCTGCACTGCGATCATTGTCAAAGTCAGAATCAGTTGCGCCACCGCTATAGCCTGCCGACAGCCGCAAATCTGGTAGTGGATAGTAGCCTGCTTCTAGCGAATAGCCCGTTTCGCTATAGTCTCCGCCGCTGATCCAGCGAGCTTCGCCCACCACATCCCATCGGTAGCCTAAGCGGTAGGTCGCTCTTGCCTGCGCCAGCTGTACCGTACTGTTCCCCGAAAAGTCATTGCCCGCTATCGTGACAGCTGTGCGGCTATTGCGCAGTGCATACTTGCCGTACAGCTCCCAGCGCCAGTTGGGCGTGTAGATAGCCTCCGCGGCAAGCAGATGTTCTTGAGTCTCAGTGCTGGTGCCCACACTCGCACTCGTTGGCAAAGCATTAGGATTCATTCGGTGCTCGTAGCGCAGCAGCGCATTAAACCGATCGTCTGCCGGGTCACGGTAGGCCAGGCCTAGCTTTAGCTGGCTGGTGCTACCCAGACCCGTAACGCCACGGCTGGCACTGTTGGCCAAGCGATAGTCTCCTAACACTGAGAGCGAGGGACTCAAACGCCCCACTGCCGACAGGTTGAGTACCGTATTTGTTCCGCCAGAAGAGTTACGGTGCTCGAATCGAGCGCTGCCCTGAAAGTCTGCGCTATCAGTGTACGAAAGGCCAATGCTGTAGCTTTCTCCACCTGAGAGACCTAAAGAAGCCGCGTTGTTCCCGGTCGTAACGGACTGGCTAACTTGAGTACTTGCAGCGGTCTGATTGCCAAAGGTGTTGAAGACTTTTTCATAGGCCAGATCCAGATTTAAGCCAGGCGCAAGATTAATGCCCTGTTCTAACCCGACACTGCCGCCAATCTGACGACCATCAATGGTAGAAAATCGTCCTCTAACAGTGGTGTTTGAATTAAAGGTATGCTCTCCAGAAAAGTCGAGACTCGTAGCATTGCCTCGGTCATTGCCGCCACCGCCATAAAAGACTTGATTGAGCCCAACATTCAGCCATGGGGTGGCTTCCCAATTCAGGCCAATTAACGTACGACTAGGATAGATAGGATCTACGCTGGATGAGAGGTTAAGCTCGTTTTGAGCGACCAGGTTTAGACGGTTAGTAATAGGATAGGTCAGTCGGCTTCTAAGCTGGTCGGAAGAAGTATCCCCCAGGTTATTGTTGGCGCGGTCAGTGCGATCGCGATGAATCCAATCTACCTCCGCCGTCACCTTACCTAAGCGCTGACTCACCCCAGCAGAGTAAGTTGTTAATGAATTGTTTAGCGATACGCCAGCTTCCGTGTTAAAGCTACCTAGCAGTGGCGATACATCTGTTGCGATTCGAGGCGCAGTCCCAAAGTTGTCTTCATGGTCGTACTGAGCGCGAATGGTTGTTGTTTTCCCGATCGAACCCGAAAGCTGAGCCCCGTAACGGGTTTGCCCCGCTACAAAGCTTGAGGTAGCAGCGTTGCTAAACCCCGCATCCGTGGTCCGAAAGTGAGCACGACCGGTTAGGCCACCCACGGTGCCATCTAGCTCAATGCGATAAGCACTACCGCTCACGTTGTCATTATTATTGAAGTTACTCGAAGAGTGTGCTACTTCAGCTGTCAGCCTGGCAGATTCACCAAAGGCAATCTGCGCATCTGCGCCATATAGCGAAAAGTCTCTGTCTCCTTGGTTCTCAGTAAAGTAGCTGCTACCAATCCACGATTCTTGTCCCTGCTGTTGATTAAGCTCGTACTGCAAACGCCCCGCCAAAATGGAAGTATCGCTGCCATCTTCGTGTTGGTAGGTTGTCACAATTCGGCGTACCAGCAGCTGACCAAAATCATCGATCGAAGTTCGTGCAACTGGATCGCTAAACAACAATGTGCCACGATCGTAATCAATTTCGTAGTCCGCCCCTCGCGACAGCGGCGTGCGCTCTAGCACAGTTCCAGGGCGCTCTAGCTCTTCTAGCTCTAAAAAAACCGATTCACTTCCGGGTACTATGTTGCGCTCGGACGTGAAGTAATAACCGCTCGTACCATCAGGGGCAATCGTATCTCTTTGAAAGCCTGAAACGTTGTTGGCGTACAGCGCGGTTGCTGCCAAATCACCAAAGTTGTAGTGTGCTTTTAGTCCATGTAGCTGACGGCTAGTAGAGGTAAATACTTGTGCTGCGGTAGCGAACTCTTGAGTATTAAAATCTCCCCAAAGCGCGTAGTCTGTCCCCGTATTGTTGCTTGGTGAATTCCGTTCAAGACGAAGATATACACTATCTAACGAAGGTGCAGTGCGATCTGAGGACGAGTCGTCACCATAAATAGCATAGGCGTTGCAGGTTCCTCCCGTACCCGCAGCAAATAGAGTGGATTCACCCTGGCAGTTTTCATTGAGCGTGCGATCGCTGTTATAAGCCCCCGTATATAGCCACTCTCCTAAATTTCCTGTCGCAAAGACAGCCGCATCCACATCTAGCTCGTACGAATTGTCGCCATCCGGCGGCAAGAACTCTCGGTAGCTATCGTAAAAGTCTGTTCCCCGTGCACCAAAGCGTAAATCAACCGTGCCCGAAATCAGTTCAGGCCGCTGCGGTGTCACAAACTGAACCTGACCAAACGCCTCAAAACCTGCGACTTGAGCCTGCAACTGCACCAGATGAGACTCTAACGAAGACTGGAGCTGAGCGACAAACTCACCCCGCTGTAGCTGCACCTGAAAACCCGGAACATCTGGTTCGTAGTCAGCGCCAAGGAAGGTTCCATCACTGGCCTGTAGCGTTGCAACAGAATTCCAAAGCGAAATGTTCCCGTCAGCATCAACTAAGTGACCGCGAATATCACTGGTCGAACGGCCATCCGAAGGAATAGAACGAGGCGATAGTAAAACCAGAGATTCGGGGGCACCTCGCACTACCAATGATAGATTTTGTAGGACTTCTCCTGTTTCTGTAGAAACGACCTCCAACAGGTTTTCACCGGGGTCAAGCGTTACACCATACCAGGTTTGAGTACGTTGCCCAGTGGCTGTATCCGTTGCGGTTCTGCCCACTAGGTCATTAGGAACTTCTTGGCCATTGGCCATCAGTGCAATTTTTGCACCGATTGGAAATCGCAAAACCACCGAGGTAGAAGGAATATCTAAAAAAGCGCCTGACTCTGGGCTCAAGAACTCTACTTCGCTAGCCCCTACGATCACCTCAGCCTCTTCACCACTTGCCAGATAGGTGGGCGTAATGGCTACTAATGACAAGTCGTTAACATCATAAGCTGGCGAACTAGGGCTAGCCGGCCGAATAGCCACCATATTACCGTCGGTCACACTGCTGCTGCCTGGTACCAACAACTCTTCAGGCGTCAGAGAAACCCAGTCAGCAGAGCGCTTTTTGGGAATATCTGTTGCAGGGTTAGCAGCCAGCAATAGCGATGAGAGAAAATCGTTAGAAGCTTCCTCATCCTCTTCTTCTAACGCTTCGTCTATCAATAAAGGACTAGAATACGCTAGCCAGGGCGATTTCTGCTCGTCTTCAGCCGCATTTTCGTTACTCTCATCTGCCAGAGCCAACCAAAAGGCCTCTTGCCTTCTAGCTTCTTCAGCGGCGGCTTCAGCTTCGCGCTCGTCTTCAGACAGCCGCAACGCCACCTGAGGAATCGTCAATGCCGGGACCGTTTCTCCAGACTCGACCTCAGATATCGATAACGAACTCACTAGCCAGGGCGCTTTCGCTAGTGTATGCTGCTCGCGATCTGCTATGTTGGCTAGCGCCAGAAAATCGCTACGGCGATTCACCCGCTGTGCGTCCTCTTCATCCTCATCTACATTCAGCGCTAGCAGCGGAGTTTCTAGTTCAGCAGCTTTCTGCTCACTGTTCTTTTCATCTTCCTCCTCCTCTTCGTCTTCAGAGGCCAGCGTAATTAGAAGATCTCCGCCCGGCTGGTCCCAATCAGGTTTTGGGAATACAGTCTGCTGGTCGACCTCTGCTTGCTCTAGTACTGATGTGACCAATCGTTCATTTGCTTGTGCGGCCAGTTCAGCTGAAGAAGGGATTTCTGGATTGAAAGCGATCGCACGTTCAGCATTGCCTACAGGCTCTGGGGAGACCACAGAAACGGGTGTCGGTAGTGCGTCCAACTCTGACGGTACCGTCCACGCATTGTCTGAATGAACAGAAAAATCAACAGAAGGACTCGTCATCTGCATCGGCACAACAGTCTCTGCGGGGTGCTGATACGTATCCGATGCTAACGTCGTTACAACAGGCGGTGAAGGCCAAGAGAACGTCTCGTCAACGGTTGGGACAACACCAACGGAGGAGTGCCGCGTAGCAATCGACTCCACATTATAGGAGGCTTGCTCTGCACTGTCCGCAGCAGACTCACCTGTCGATGTCTGCGGCTCAGCCTGCGCTTTTGCTGCGCCTGAGAGCAAGCTGAGTGCAGATAAGGTTCCCATCACACCCGAGTGCAAAAGGATTTTTACTTCCGAATTCTTTTTCATTACGCACCCTCCTCTTGGAAGGTTGGCGTAACCCCAAAGTTCATTTTGACAAGACCACCGGGTGAGAGGTTAACCAGCCGAGAAAGGCTGTTACGCTCACTGAAATTAAGGTTAGGGGCCAATGTGTAACCAGGTAGGCTGAACAAGTCCAAAGTTCCTGTTCGCTGTCCAGGCAGCATCTTTTGTACTGAGAACAGACCATCTGCATCGGTCACGACTCGATTGCCATCGTCTAAAAAGATGACTGCATTCGGAATTCCCGCTTCACCTGGCTGCTGCTCACCGTCAAAGTCTTTATCTTCAAACACACGGCCAATTAGCGTGCCACAGTCTGATAAAATCCCCGCGTCAAGGGTTGTACGGTGCTGACTAGGGCCGTCTTGCAGCAGGAAATTATTGTCGGTTCTACGGCCGGTCGCTAAAGCGCTGTTTATCCCAGAGCCCCTCACTGCATCAGGCGTTATCCGCACGGCATATACAATATCTATCGTTTCACTTGCACCCAGTGGGCCTGTCGCATTGAATCGAACGCTGTTACCTGAAATCACTGAGTCAACAGCTACAGCTGTCTCGCCGATTTGAGCGGAAACAGAATCGACCAACAGCTCAAATCCCGTTGGGAAGGTATCAATAGCCGTCACAGACTGCAATGCAACAGAAGACTGATTGCGAACGTTTAAGCGATATACTATTAAGTCGCCGGGTTGGGCGGCGGCTCTATCCGCAGATTTTGTAATGCTGATTTGATCTGGTTCACAGACAACAGAATTAATCCCAAAAGTAAAGAGTGCCAAAGATTGAAAGGCTGCATCTCTCACTTCTAAAGTACGCGTTAATTCTGTTTCACCTGTCAAAGAGATTGGCTGACCGTCCAGAGAAGTGGCGGTATAGCTCAAAATCACCGATTCAAGTGCAGGTGTTCTACTTATACCTTGCATCTCAATACGGACTCTTCGCTCACGAAAGGGACTATCATCGGGCGGATTAATCACCAAAATGTAAGTTTTCCCTGAGTCTGTCTGCCCGCGGTTTTCATCTAGGAGAAAGTTGTATTCACCCGTGGCTGAAAGCGGAAAGGGATTAATGTTATTAAGATTAGGAACAACAATATTCGGCGGCGCAATAGTGGCCCCGTTCGCAGGCGTCAGGCTCACCAAATCGCCGATATCCAGACCGCTTGCGTCTGGGTTATACAGCGCCATAGAGAAACCAGCGTAACTTGTTAATGACTGACCGTCACAGCCTACAAGCTTACCCTTTGGATCGATTAGCGGCAGGGTGGTAGGAACATTGACCTGGTTAGAGATTGTATCAATGACTTCGGTGCTGCCACTGGGAACGTAGCGAGCAGTGGCAGTGTTATCTGTGGTTGCAGCTGGCGTAGAAACAATAGGTGCGTTGGGTGAGTTTTGTGCGATCGCCTCAGCCAGCGGATGAGTCAACACGCCGATCAAGAACAGCATAGAAACGAAACTTCGCCAGAAACAGTGGCGAATTCGAAACCATCGTAGGAATGAAAAAATCGGCATTTCGCATCGGGGAGAAGGGAGGCGACATATAGAACAAAGGTACTTGCTTCTTCGCTTAAAGCCTTCAGCTCAAGACAGTTGCAAGGAGAAGAAAATGTAAAAAGATAAAGATGGGGGATCGCACCTCTCATATTGAAAGGTACGATCCCCCAAATCAGCGATTACTTAACAGTCACTTCGTGAGAAACAGAAACGGCCATTTCAGAAGCCAGCTCACTATCGAAGCTCCACTTGACGTGAGTATATGCTTCGGCAGGCGCTGGCTGCATCTCTTTAGTGCCATCTTCCAAAGTCACCTCTACCATTGGCTCAGCGACAAAAGTCTCACCATTATCGATGCTATAAACAGCAGTTGCTTCACTGTTGCCCTTTTGTGAATCGAGCACATAGGTCATTTCAGCAGGGATAGGCTGTTCAACTACTAAGTTCTTAGCGGCAATATCGCCACCGTTGGAAGTCTCAACCACATAGCGCAGCACATCGCCAGGCTGAACAGCTGCTTCACCCTCTAGTGCTTGCCATTCAAGCTTCTCAACACCGTTTTCATCAACAACAGTAATCTGCTTTTCAACACCCATTTCGAGCTTAACCTCGGGACGCATAATACGCTGGGCGATTGCGCTACCGGCTTCTTGCAAACTTGCAAATACGGGGGTAGTCGTTACAAAAGGTGCAGTCGCCACCACAGCAGCAAGACCCAAACCAAACATGAACTTACGTTTCATAGATAATTAACCTTGTTTTAGAGTTACAAACAAACGGCAGAAGAAATAGTCTAGAGCGAGTCTCTTTCCCGCTCTTTTCTAAGCTAAAAGTCTTTGCGAAAGGCCTTTTATTTTTAGCCTGTTACTGAACTTTTCGAATGAACTGTAGGTTTCCAGTACCACCAGGTTGAACTGTACCCACTAAGTTCCGGTAAACAGTAACCGCGTCATCATCAGCAGGGTCAGTAGCACCTAAAGTTGCGCCGCCATTCAGGTACTCAATCGCGCCAGTTGTGAAGGTTGTTCCATTTTGGTGAAGGGTCACAGGTGCCCAGTTGTTAGTCCCAGCATTGCCATCCTCTATCAGTAAGAAGTCGTTCGCATTGAGGGTGATGTTACCAGCAGCTGGAGCAGCTGGAGCAGCTTCAGAGACGTTAGTGTAATCAATTTTATAGATGACTTCCTCTCCTGGCTGCAAGTCTGGGATTGCTGGATTGCCTGGAGTTCCCGTACCGTCCGAGAAGGTGGTACCACCATCCACACTCGCAGTCTTCACAAGATTCATGAAGCCGTTATAAACGCGGTCAACAGTGATGTTTGCAGTCTGTTCAGTAGCCACTGTAAAGGCACCATTGCCGTCGTTATCTACAAAGGCAACAACGGGACCAGCGTAACCTCGGATCTGAGGCGTACCAGAAGGATGATAAATTGTCACGGTGTAGTTTTCGAACGCACCGATAGCGAGCGAGCCGACCACAACGGGACCGTTGGGCTGTGGCGTATTGGTGCTGACTGGGGTGCCAAAGCTGCCTGTTGTACTGTTGTAAGTATACTGCGCACTCTGAGTGCCAAAGGCAATGGTAACAACAGTACCGTTTGGTAAGTCTGTATTGGCACCATAGTCACCGCCAGCTGTTGCAGGTGCAACAACTAGCGCATCTGCGGCTGTCTTTGCATCAGTTGCAGATAGTGGCACAAGAGTTACTGTGTCTAGCTGAACAGGAGCAGTTGCAGGGTTCTGCACCGTATTTGTAATTGTGATTGCATCTGGATTACCCCCAGTCGAATCAAGAGGGCCAACATCTACGGTAGGTAACGCAACAGCGACGTTAGTAAAGTCATCGTTGTTGTCGGTAGGGCCAATGGCACTGGCCGTATTCACAGGACCATTAACCAAGGTATTTGCCGTGGGAGCAGGTGCAACCGTAATGGGAACAACGTTAGATTCACCGTTGCTTGTACTATCTGGGTCCGTATCAAGACCATCGTTAGCGTTGAGGTTTTGTTCTGGATCTAGAGGGTTGGCAATACCATCGTCAGTGGCAGGATTGAAAGTAGTCGCGGTGGTGGTGGGCGTAACGCCATCAGCATAGTTGTTGAAGTTTTGGTCACCAGATTCATCAAAGACAATGGTGTTACCAGTGTCGCCTTCAGTTTCACCAAAGGCTTGAGCGATGTTGGCAACTACAAAGCTTCCATCCGTGGACGCAGGAATACCGCTAGTAATGACACTAAAGCCAAAGTTTGTAAACGAGGTACCTGGAGCAATTGCACCATTACCAGCAGGGGCCGCCTCTGCGTTGTAAATAAAACCGATACGCTTGATGTCAGACGCGGTAGCAGGCTGCGTGGTGGTCCATGTCGACTGGAGTGCATTGTTACCAGTGGTAACAGGATCATCGGTAGAATAGACAACTTCCCAGTTTGCAGGCGCAGTTGGTGTCGTTGCGGAATCAAATACCGTGTTGGCCGGAATTACATCCGAGACCAAAACTCGATTTTCGGTAACCGCGCCTGTACCTCTATCGACGCTGATGTCGGTACCTTCTAAGCTACCAGCGGCCAATCCAGCAATCGTTTGGTTGCCAACGTTAAACGTCAAGCCGTAAGCGATGGTATCATCGTTGCCGTTGGTGTTAGTACCCGAGTCGCTGTAAGTAGAAGTCTTAAGTACAGTTGCCTGGGCCAGCGCTGTAGAAGGCGCTGTATCAATTTGCTCTTGACGGAAGTTAGCAGCTTCTCGCTCACCATTAACCGGTGCATCTGGACCGATATTGATAGTCCGAACATCAGCAGGATTAGCAGCTGGGTCAGAATCATCACGAATATTCTGTTGGTTTTGTGAACCGTCAGCAGGCGCAGTGTTATTGTCTGAAGTATCACCAAACTGGACGCTCACAGGGTCACCCGTATTGGGCGCCGTCACGTCCATAGTGATACGCACTGTGAAGGTACCATCAGCAACTACAGGACCAACGCCTGTCAAAGCACTCGTACTCTCACCCGCAGGATCCACAGTATCAAGGACATTGCCCGTGAGTGGGTCAACAATCTCAACTGCAGTAATCGTGCCGCCGACAGCAAGCGGCTGTAGGGCTGTCAAACCAGGAACAAATACATCGGTATCAGCGTTACCAGTGTTAGTCACAAGGAAGTCGAAAGTGACCTCATCACCGTTAACAATACTACCGCCGTTAGGATCAGCGAAACCTGAGTTAGTTACCGTCAAGCCCGCAATTTCAGCAACATTAATAACGACGGTGTTTGAAACAGCATCGAAGTTTGTAGTGCCATCGCTGTAGGTTGCGGTTGCGGTGTTGCTAATGCCTGTACCTGCAGCAGTACCTTCCGCCAATACCGCGCTCATCATATTGAAAACACCTGCAACTGCTAGCGCAGCTGCAAGTAGTGGCTTGTGAGCCAGCCAGCGAAATGTTTTCTGTTTTTTCGTTTTTGCCATTGTTGTGATAGCTAAATTTTCAATTCAGAGTAGGTTGAACCAAATGAAAAATTTCTAAACATCACTGGTAAGCATCTGTCGTTGAACGCGGCTCAGTCGGCAGAAGTAGGCTCTAGACGAACTTCTTTCGGACCTTAGCGATAAGTTCGAGAGCACACCTGACGGGGAGAAAGCTGCCGAACTGTTTCAACTAAAAAGATATTCCTGTGATGTCTTCTCAAGAAACTTTTGTGTCTCTTGATAGGTTCTGTTCCGGACAGCAGACATTTAGCGAGTAAAGCTAAATTAAGCCGTGTGATTATTGAACCGAACTTAGACTGCCCTACTGTTACATCTCTCCTGTAGGACTATTTACTGAAATTCCAGATGTCCTTGGCCATGAAGGGTATTGATGCTATGGAGGTTACTGACAGCGTTAGTACTGACTTCATGTCATTCGTAGCGACAGTACAGCTCTCAAATTAAAGAGTGAAACCGATGTTGCAACATCGGTTTATCAGATAAACCGCCAAAGACAAAAGCCCTCCTTGGAAAGCAAGAGGGCTTAAAGTAGCAGACTACAGATGACTAGGTTCTGCAGTCGTCCAGAGAGGACGACAGCTTCAGATATCTACTGAGATAAAGGCAGTGAGGGCAAAGAAATTATGTAGCGATAACCAG
>CALDSK010000211.1 GCA_937911865.1 uncultured Synechococcus sp. | reverse complement strand
AAACCCACCGGCAATAAAGACGACCTTCTATGCGGAAGGTCGTCTTTATTGCTTATTCAAAAATAATACATATGAACTACACTAAAATCACCAGTCAACTAGTGATTAAGAGATGCTAATAAAAAGTTAGTAACCTAACCTTAATCGGGAATCATCGCCGCGATGTCTTCAACAAACTTCTGATGGTCCACCACCGGCTTAGAGATGTAGCCATTGGCACCGCTCTGGCTCAAGAAGGTTTCCTTATCGCCATCCATTGCGTGAGCCGTTACCAAAATCACCGGCACGTCCGACGTTTGTGGGTTGTCTTTTAGCATCTGAGTGATCTCAATGCCATCTACTGGCTTGCCTTGATACATACTGTGAGAGAGCGAAACGTCCATCAAAATGACGTCAGCCTCCTTGTTCTGTGCAATGCTGATAACCTCCTCAACATTCTCAGTGTGCTTGACGTTTAGCCCGCCACGCTTCGTCAAAATCTTTGAGAAAACGCGAGCGTTCACCATGTCGTCTTCCACAATTAAAACGGTCTTCATGACTTTATTCTTAGCGTGAGAATGAATAATTTGAGAGAGTACAGCAACAGCAACAGGTGCACAGGCCTAGAATTAAGGCGACCCCCTACAGCCCGCAACATCCAAAACAGTCTAGATAGTTTGACGAAGCTGCACAACACGATTTACAACCTGTATGGCGTAGTATTGCTGATTCCATCCTAGAGTATTGCAGTTTTTCGGCCCTTCCGTATCACATACGCTTCTAACCCCCTACCCGAGCTTATCCATTCAGGCAACCATTCATGGCGAAACAGTTAAACTTTTCCAAAGAGCAAATCGTTCCTATCTCCCTTCATACCGAAGTGCAGCGCTCCTATTTGGAATACGCCATGAGTGTCATCGTTGGGCGCGCCCTGCCCGACATTCGTGACGGACTCAAACCCGTACACAGGCGCATACTATACGCCATGTACGAACTAGGACTGGTTCCCGATCGCCCCTTTCGCAAGTGCGCCCGCGTCGTCGGCGACGTCCTGGGTAAGTATCATCCCCACGGAGACCAGGCGGTGTACGACGCGCTCGTGCGCATGGTTCAAGACTTCTCTAGTCGCTATCCGCTGCTCTCGGGTCATGGCAATTTCGGCTCTGTCGATAACGATCCGCCTGCGGCGATGCGCTACACCGAAACGCGCCTAGCAGGCATTGGCCATGACGCGCTACTTACCGAAGTCAGCGAAGCCACCGTCGATTTTATCGATAACTTCGACAGCTCACAGCAAGAACCCGTCGTTCTACCAGCGCAGCTGCCGAACCTTCTCCTCAACGGTAGTTCGGGTATTGCGGTGGGTATGGCCACCAATATTCCTCCTCACAACTTAGGCGAAGTTATTAATGGCCTGATCGCGCTTATCGATCGACCTAACTTGTCCAACGATAAACTCTTCGATTTAATTCCTGGGCCCGACTTTCCAACCGGCGCAGAAATCATTGATACCAAGGGAATTCACGACGCTTACCGCACAGGACGCGGCAGCATTCCTATTCGCGGGGTGGCGAGCTTTGAAGAAATTAGGCCCGGGAAAGGCAAGCGATCGCGCCAGGCGATCGTCGTCACAGAGTTGCCTTACCAGGTCAACAAAGCCAGCTGGATTACAAAAATTGCCAGCCTGGTTAATCAAGGGAGAATCGAAGGCATCATCGATATTCGAGACGAAAGTGACAGAGAAGGGATGCGCGTTGTTATCGAACTCAAACGCGAGGCCCAGCCTCACCTGATTTTGAACGATCTGTACAAAATGACGCCGCTGCAAACCAACTTCGGGGCCCTCATGCTGGCCATCGAAGAGGGACAGCCTCGACAGTTCTCACTGCGAGAAATGCTCGAAGCCTTTCTCAACTTTCGCGAAGAAACCCTCATCCGCCAGTACAGCCACGAGCTAGAACAGAAACAGGCACGGGCGCATATCGTCGAAGGTCAGCTGATTGCCTTAGACAATATTGATGATGTGATTGATGTCCTGCGCAGCGCCCCCGACGGCACCACCGCCAAAATGCAGATGCAAGAGCAGCTAGGGCTCAGCGATCGCCAAGCTGACAGCATTCTGGCGATGCCGATGCGCAAACTCACCGGTCTAGAGCAGCAAAAGCTACGCGACGAAGCTGAAGAACTCGCCAATCGTATCAGCGAATTAGAAAGCCTAGTAGAAGATCGCAACGTGCTTATGAAGTCGCTCAAAAAAGAGCTGCGCGCGCTCAAAAAGAAATTTGGTGACAAACGTCGCACCCGTATTCAAACTGCCGCAGAGCGGAAAAAAGAACAGCAGGTGCTCGATGAAATCGCAGCCGAAGAAAGCGAAGAAGAATTCGTTCTTGAATTTACTCGCAAAGGCTACATCCGCCGTACGTCGGCAAAGGCTTACAAACGTCGAAAGACCAAGAGCGAACCCACCCACAAGACGCTAGAAGAATTTGACGACATCGACATCCAAACCGAAATTACCAATCCTACCCAAGAAATCCTTGTTCTCACCCGTGACGGCAAGGCCTACACCGTTCGTGTCAGCGATGTTCCTATCACGAGCGCTCGGCAAAACAAAGGGGTCCCGCTTATCAGTCTATTACCTAGCTCCGCTGGCAATACACCCGACGACGTCGTCACGCAGATTGTGCTCAACGAGGAGCGCTTGCAGCAGCAGCTTATTCTGATCACCAGCCAGGGCAAAGTTAAAAGACTGCCCACCGAAGAAATGACCAGCATCAGCGGCCGCGGCCTGACGGCTGTCAAGCTCAAAGACACAGACACTCTAGAATTCGCCTTCACCGCCAACATGGGCAGCGATCTCATTCTCTCGTCCTCTGGCGGTCGTCTGCTCCGCTTCCGCATCAATGAAGACCAGCTACCCGACATGAGCCGCACCGCCCAGGGGCCGCAAGGGATTCGCCTACCCAAAACGGAGCACCTCGTCGGCTGCGTCCCCGTGCGCCCCAAAGACACCCTGCTGCTCATTTCGACCAAGGGCTATGCCAAGCGTATTCTCGTCAGCAACTTCAAAACCTCTAACCGAGGGGGGATCGGCTCTCAGTCCTTTAAGTTCAGCCTCAAGAGTGATACCCTCGCTGCTATGGAACTCGCAGTCCCCCAAGCCAACGTCACCGTCCTCACTGACGCAGGTCGGAACGCCAAACTTTCCCTGGCCGATGTACCTTTGCAAGGGCGCTCTCAGCCCTGCGATCGCATCGTCACGCCAGGCCGCAGTGAACTCATCACCGAAGCCCTGATCACCGACATCCCCTCAAATCTGGAGGATTAAACCATCTTGGCAAACGTCCTCCTCAAAAACATCACCAAAATCTTTCCGCCCTCAGCGTCTAAAAACCCTGACTCAGACGCCGCTAACCCGGCAGCTCCTGACCCAGCAACCCCTAACCTGAGGAGCCCTGATCTGAGGGGCCCTGACTCCAACCAGCCGGTCCTCGATAACATCAACCTCACCATCAACAACGGTGAGTTTATGGTGCTAGTAGGGCCCTCTGGCTGCGGTAAAAGCACGCTACTCAGATTAATTTCTGGGCTAGAAACGCTAACCAGCGGTGATATACAAATCGGCGATCGCACCGTCAGCACCCTTCCCCCCAAGCAGCGCGACATCGCCATGGTGTTTCAAAGCTACGCTCTCTACCCGCACCTCACCGTCTACGACAATCTTGCCTTCGGCCTGCGCCGCACCCTGCCCACCGCGTCCTACGACACCAGCAGCGATACTATCACTCGCCCCAACCGAGTAGAGAGCACTCTCGTCGGCCTCACTCGAAACCTACCCAAGCCACTGCGCTACGAATCTCAAACGGAAAGAACCATTGCCAAACGAATTCGTAGCGTTGCCAAAATGCTACAAATCGAACCGTTGCTAAACCGCTTACCCAAACAGCTCTCCGGCGGTCAGAAACAGCGCGTCGCCCTTGGCCGAGCAATGGCTCGCAACCCGCAGGTCTTCCTGATGGACGAACCCCTATCCAACCTCGATGCGAAACTACGCACCGAAACCCGCACTCAAATTGTTAGCCTGCAAAGGCAGCTAGGGACCACCACCATCTATGTCACCCACGATCAAACCGAAGCCATGACGATGGGCGATCGCATCGCCGTCATGAATCAGGGCAAAATTCAGCAGGTCGCCCCGCCGCTCGAACTCTACCGGCAGCCAGCCAACCGTTTCGTCGCCGCCTTCATCGGCTCACCGCCCATGAACTTCTTACCTGTCACCGTCAGAGCACAGCAGCTAGTCCATGAACGGTTCACTCTAGCCCTACCTCAGATTTGGCAAAGTGCGATCGCACCCTATAGCAACCAGCCACTGACCCTCGGCATCCGCCCCGAACATATCGCCATCGGCCAAACCCCCACCGCTATTCCCGCCCTTGTGACCCAATACGAAGCCCTCGGCAGTGAAACCTTCGCCACGCTCACCCTAGAAACCACACTCCCCACAGAACTCAGCCAACTCCCTGCAAACCCACTCCAAATTAGAGTCCCTGCAGATCAACCCATCGAACGCGGCAGCATCCTCCAAATCAGCTTTCCCCCCGAAAAAATTCACCTTTTCGACACTCAAACCGAACAAGCCATCAGACCCTGAGCCAGCCTTCCAAATTCAGTTGCATAACCTCCATAAAACAAATCTCCACAGAACAAAAGAAGGGCTCAGCGTTGCTGGGCCCCCATCGGTCACAACAAATTTAAGCGCGCACCTCAATCGTCCTCATCCACCATATTCGGACTAATCAAAGTAATATCGAACTCATCCGGCGCAACCCCCGAAAACGTATCTCGCTCCAGCTGATAAAAAATCGCTCGCGCCTGCGGCCCAAACACAATCTCATCTTCATTACTTAAGTCGTGAGCCTGTGCTTTACGCCCATTAATCAGCATCCCATTCGCACTCGGCTTCCCCTTCAAATTCCCATCCACAATCCGATAGTAATCCGTCTCATTATCCTTCGGTAGCTGTACCAAAGTCGCATGGTGTCGCGACACAAACTGAGACGCCAACCGAATATCGCACTTAGGATCTCGCCCGAGCGAATACACAGAACTATCCAGAGAAATCTCACGACGTCCTTGACTATCTTCAACAATCAAAATGCTGGTGAGTCTAGGAGAATTAGAAGACATAGCTAATACCGAAATAGAGATTAAACCTGTGGCAACCGTGCCCAGTACAACTTACCGAACCATGAACACTTTACAACCCTTTCGTCGAATCTGGCGTGATTGTAATCCAATAGAGAGAAGACAGAGCGCCCGCACAGCTTTCGACTTTTGCAGCCTTTTCTAGAAAATGTGCCCGAACTAGCAACGCCAAGCAACCTGTAACATCTCAATGGGCATAAAACTCAATGTGCACAAAATATGTAAAAAAGGAGGCAGTTCTCAATAAACTACCTCCAAAGAGCTATCTTCTCAAAATTAAACCTGTTCAAGCCCACTATGCTCAGGCCGATCAAGGCTTACTTCATTACGCAGCAACCGAACCAGCAGGAACCTTAGCCGCGGTCAAACTACGGTAAGTCTCCCGCATTTTCAGACCCACCAGAACTTGAAACAGGCCACTGCCGTTATTCGAACCAGGATAATCGCGGTGCTTTAGCAGCAGCTCAGTCATCTCACCATAGTGCTCAGTAGACGTATTGCTCAAGTGGCTTTCCACATAAATTACTTCCTCCAAACGGTCAAACTCACCGTCTAGCTCCAGCACAGAAACCTCGTTGCCATAGTAGCTGTCTGGACCATACTGCATCCGCAAGCCAGGATAAGAACAGGTCAGTTTACGTCCGCAAGGAATCCAGTTAATCGTCGATCCCTCATCAAACAGGTAGACCGGATCAAAGCCCTTCACATCCTCACGCTGAATCAAACGAACGCGAAGAATCTTGTTCTCCTTATCGTCTTGAATTAGGTTTGTAGGCAAGATTTGAATGACCACATCGGCATACTGCTTCTGCACGTCAATATAGGCTTCAAAGTCAGGCTTACGAGCATTGATCGCAGCCAAAACATCCTCGTAAGTATGGCCACGCTCAGCCATATCACGTTGAATTTTCCAATTGATTTTGACTTCATCGCTAATATCTAAATACACGCTGAAGTCCAGCAGGTCACGGACCCGCTCGTCATATAGCGGATGTAACCCCTCAATCACCACAATCTTGTTGGGATCAACTTTCTCCGGCGGGTCTAATTCACCAGTCTCGTGGTTGTAGATAGGCTTATCAATCGTATTGCCTTCTTTCAAAGCCTTGATTTGCTCGTACATCAAATCAAAGTTATTTGCCTTCGGATTCAAAGCAGTTACCTTCTGCTCCTTGCGCTGCTTGCGATCCAAGCTATGGTAATCATCCAAACAGATGACCGTCATAAACTCTTCACCAAAGAGGTCTGCCAACCGACGCAAAAAAGTCGATTTGCCGCATCCCGAATCTCCGGCAACACCGATTAAAACTACCTGGCCTTCGTTACTGGTCATAGGGTCCTCTACAACAAAGTCAAAATTATTTTTAAAGAATTAATAGCAAACAGTCGCAAAGGGCCTGTCTGCTCCTAGCTGCCGATAGCCATCCTCAACCCAGTAATCAAACCGGTCAAGAGTCCACACAGCAACGCAATCTTTGCCCATCAGCCAGCGCCACAAGTCAAAAAACCTAAAAGCAGCAGCTCAAAAAGAAAAGGCCCCTCCAAAGACATCACGAGCTGTGAATAGCCTTAAACGAACCCACACAAATCACACTTCGTTATGATTTGAAACTTTTGATTACGTATATTGAATATTATCAGACACTACGACGTCCAAACAACCCGCTCCCTCAGCAGATCCCCATCGATCCGACTAAATTGGATCCTCTGACTTTCCCATATGCATACTCGTGCGCAAATCAACTCAAAAGCCCAAAACTAATTGCTACACCAGCCACCATCGGACTTTGAGCCCTACTGACAAAAAGCCTGAATTTCATCAAACGATGACCTCTAATTCGAAAACTCACATTACAATCTGGGCAACGAATTATCCTTTCGTAAAATACAAAAGATGAAATCCATCGGCTCACAGTGATAATCTAGTGCTCATATAGATATATGAAGCCACTTAAGGCGATTACCAAGGATGTATAACTCCAGCAGCACTGGCAGCAGTGACAACAGCTCAGCCAGCAGCCGTCTCTACGTTTACGAAGTAGAAGGTCTCGGACAAAGCGGACAAGCCAGTGATATGAGTGCCCCACTCCGTCGCAGTGGTACCCAGTCTTTCACAGTGCCCTACAGCCGTATGCAGCAAGAAACCAAGCGCATCATGCAGCTGGGTGGGACTATTGTCAGCATTCGTCCCGTTGGAGAAGCCGCCGAAGCCAGTGCAGCTTCTAGTAGTAATGCCAACGCATCCAGTGGTGATAGCAGCGCCCCCGCCAAGTCAGCTAAACCCTCCGCTAACACCTCTAAGAAAAAGTCAATGACTCAAGCCAAAGAAAAGAAGAAGGTTCCCGTCAATATCTACCGTCCTAAGAGCCCGTATATGGGTGAATGTCTCTCCAATGATGAGCTGGTTGCAGAAGGGGGCATCGGTACCGTTAAGCATCTAAAATTTGATCTTTCTGAAGGCGATTTGCACTATCTTGAAGGTCAGAGCATTGGCATCATTCCCGATGGTGAAGACGAAAAGGGCAAACCTCACAAGATTCGCCTGTACTCCATTGCATCTACGCAGCATGGCGACGATGTAGACGACAAAACAGTCTCCTTATGTGTCCGACAGCTAGAGTACAAAGATCCTGAAACTGGCGAACAGGTAAAGGGCGTTTGCTCCACTTTTCTCTGTAACCTAGACGTCGGGCAAAAGGTAAAGATCACTGGCCCAGTGGGTAAGGAAATGCTGCTGGCCGATGATCCCAACGCCAACATCGTTATGATGGGCACAGGGACTGGTATTGCACCCTTCCGCGCATACCTCTGGCGTATGTTCAAAGACAAAGAGCGTGAAGCAAACCCCGACTACCAATTCAATGGTAAAGCGTGGCTCATTTTCGGTATTCCTAAAACCGAGAATATCCTCTACAAGGAGGAGCTTGAGGAGTTGAAGGAAAAGTATCCTGATAACTTTGAGCTAACGTATGCCATCAGTCGTGAGCAAAAGAACTCGGAAGGCGGACGGATGTACATTCAGCACCGCGTTGCTGAGAACGCAGAGCGTCTGTGGCAAATGGTCCAGCAAGACAACACCTACGTCTATATCTGTGGTCTTAAGGGTATGGAAGATGGTATTGATGAAGCAATGGCCGCCGAAGCTTCCAAGGCAGGTGTTGAGTGGTCTGATTACCGTCGCACACTAAAGAAAGCTCACCGTTGGAATGTAGAGACTTACTAAATCGCCTCGATCGGTCACACTCGACTAGGTCAACAGCTGGTCGAGTTGACTAGTCAAGCCAATCGAATAAATCTAAAGGAGGGACATTCACACAGAACGTCCCTCCTTTACAATTGGAAAGTCATTTTTTCGAGATCAAAACATTGGATTCAAAGGCGACGACATTGAAGGTAGGACTCCTCGGCATGGGCACCGTCGGCACGGGTGTCGCGAAAATTCTACTCCAGACGGAAGGTCGTCATCCTTTGCTCAATACGTTGGAAATCATGAAGGTCGGGGTACGACAAATCAAACCTCGCAGCGTGTCTCTGCCAGACGATCTCTATACCACTGACCTCGACAGCATCATCGCCGATCCCAATATAGACATTATTATTGAAGTCATTGGCGGACTAGAACCTGCTCGAACACTCATTCTTCAAGCCATCGAAAACGGCAAACATATCGTCACCGCGAACAAAGCCGTGATCTCTCGCTACGGCGAAGAAATCTACGAAGCCGCTACTACCGCAGGTGTCTACGTCATGATTGAAGCTGCCGTCGGTGGTGGCATTCCGATTATTGCACCGCTAAAGCAAGCCCTTAGCGTCAATCGCATTCAAGCCGTTATGGGCATTATCAACGGCACCACCAATTACATTCTCACCCGCATGCAAAACGAAGGCGGCGACTTCGAGGAAATTCTTACCGATGCACAGGCTCTTGGATATGCAGAAGCTGATCCCACTGCAGATGTAGACGGACTAGACGCTGCCGATAAAATCGCTATCTTAGCCGCACTCGCTTTTGGCGGACGGGTTAACCGAGAAGACATCTACTGCGAAGGCATTCGCAAGATCAGTGCGGCTGACATTTCCTATGCAGAAAAATTGGGGTTTGTGATTAAGCTGCTAGCGATCGCAAAAGTCCCCTCTCAGCCTACTGACACTATCAGTATCCAAGCCCGCGTTCACCCCACATTAGTGCCGACGGACCATCCGCTAGCTAGCGTCAACGACGTCAACAACGCGGTCCTAATTGAAGGTGATCCCATCGGCCAGGTTATGCTCTACGGTCCTGGTGCAGGCGAAGGGCCGACTGCCAGCGCAATTGTTTCTGACCTCATGGCCATCGCTGCTAGTCCTACTGGCAATCGCAAAATCAATCCGCTTCTCGGCTGCACCCACACCCACACCCTTAGCATCGTTCCCAATACCGAAGTCGTTACCCGGCTCTACGTCCGCCTGTTGGTCAAAGACACCTCTGGCGTCATTGGTAAGCTTGGCACATGCTTTGGCAAGCACGACGTCAGCTTAGAATCCATCGTTCAAATCGGCATTCAAGACGGCATTGTTGAACTCGTCGTAGTCACCCACGAAGTCCCAGAAAGTGCCTTTCAAGCTGCCCTCACCGAAATTCGTCAGTTCCCTGAAGTGAACGAGATCCCTAGTCTGCTACATGTTCTCTAAATGACTGACAACGTCTCCGGCAAAGATCTCTATCAGTGGAGACAGTGGGCCGTAAAGCTTGCAGAAGAAAACGACATTGAAACCAGTGAAGTTGACTGGCTACTACAAGGATTGACACCGCTTAAAAGTCTGTCTCTTCGGCTCGGCAACTATCGAAAGGAACTGAACATTCCAGTCCAGGTAACATTTTCTCAGCTCACCGAAAAGTGGCAGCAGCGAATACAAAGTCGTGTCCCTGTTCAATACCTTGTCGGAGAAACCCCTTGGCGGAACTTTATGATAACGGTTACGCCAGATGTTCTTATCCCGCGCCCAGAGACCGAACTTATCATCAATATTGCAGAAGAATTAGT
>CALDSK010000210.1 GCA_937911865.1 uncultured Synechococcus sp. | reverse complement strand
ACCTCAGCGTCTGACACAGCTGCTGCAAGAAACCGATGAAGTTCTGTCCATCCTTAAGCTCTTTCTTCAGGAGAGGGTGCTCTATCGAAGCTGAGATTGAGGCTGGCTGTTTCGCCTGATCCTTAACAGTATCCGCCGCCACCGGCACCAGTTCGCCTACCGCCACCCGCTCACCACTATGAAACCACCGCTGCAGCTGCGCTAATAGCTCCTTTGCCGCCACTTGTTTGGCTTTCTTCTTCTGCGTGGCCGTACCTTGCGCAGTAAAGGAACGCTCCTGAACGAGAACGGTACAGGTGCAGACAAAGTCAGAACCGGCTGCCGTGAACTGATACGTTGGCAGCGCCCAGCCTGCCGACTGAGCCATCTCTTGTAGAAGACCGACGAAGTTCTGCTCACTGTTCAGCGTCGAGTTAGCCGCAGGCGTTGCTACTTGAGTCACCTCCGCATCCTCACTTTGAACAGCAGCACTTGCAGGACTATCTGACGAATGATGCTGCGCTGGCGACACTAGCTCCTCCGAGACATATGCTTCGAGCCACGCCAAATAGGCGAGGTGCCGAGCAATCTGCTTGCGTTGACTGCGAGCGGGCGTCCCTGTCGTAACGGTTTGGCCCGCTATCGATACTTCAGCTCTGACCATAAAGGGCGGCGCGTCCTCACTATCTTCTACATAGTCCAGCTGCGCCCACGTCGGCTCTTGGTCAATCGCGATGACGCGCACACTGGTCGCATCTTCTGGCCGTTGCTCTAACGCCGATAAGACCTGACGCTGTAGGTCACTGTCCTCGCTGTGAATCAGCAGTAGATACAGCGACTGAACGGACAGGTCATGCTGCTGCAACCGCTGCTGCACTACTGCGCGAATCGGCTCAAAGTTGTGCTCTTTCGCCGCATGCTTGAGCAGATTGCCAAACTCTTTGGCCGATAGCTCAGCGAGTGCTTCTGCCTCTGAACCTTGAAGCTGCCTCTGGTAGCTGCGCTGTTGCCGTTGCTTGTGTTACGCTTAGGGCTCTTCTTCATCTTCTTGCATCATCGTCGCAATGTACTGGCAGAGCTGCTCCAGTTCAAACTTTCGGTAGGGATGCGGCTGTTCACGAATCAGCGCTTTGACAATGCGATGATTGAGCAGGTCAGCCAGGCGGCGAATCGGACTGGTGAAGTGACAGTAAGCCGTTAGGTTCAAAGCAAAGTGGCCTACGAGCGTTGGACCGTACTCAGCCTTGTTCAACCAGTTCTGAAGCTTCTGGCGAATCAGCTCCATACTGCCAGTGGTCAGTAGCGCTTGCATAATCTGCTCACGTTCGGGGGCAATCGTTCTCGCCGTGTGGTTACGATACAGGGCCAGTACGTCCCGCTCAGCAAACCAGTGCGCGACCGCACGGTTGGCCAGAATCATAAACTCCTGAATGATCATCTGAGCGTGGAACAGCTTGCCTTCTGGAACCATCACAGCGCCGTTCTCATCCACCCAGAAGCCCGCTGCGTTGAACCGCCCACCGATAGCACCCTGGCTGCGGCGTTCTTGATTGAGCCGTTCTGCCCAGCTTTGGCACTGCTGCAACTGTTCATAGAACGGATGCGTTGGCTGCTGGCAGACCTGGTCTACCTGCTCGTAGGAGAAGCGCTTGGCGCTGACTATCCAAGACTCGAAGATGTCAGTCGTCTGAATCTCGGCCTGATGGTTTAACGTCACGCGAATCGTCATCGTGGGCCGAGGCTGTCCTCCTAGCAGGCTGAGCTTATCTTCGGACAGCGCTGGTGGCAGCATGGGAACGTTGCCACGACTCAAGTAGCGGGTACGGGTGCGCGATAGGGCAACTTTGTCTAACGTACTCCCAACGGTCACCAGCTCTGACACATCGGCGATATGGACAGAGGCGATCGCGCCGGTCGCGGTCGCTTCGAGGTGGATCGCATCATCGAGGTCGCGAGAGGTCGGACCATCGATAGTCACCCCTTCTACCTGAGGGCGCTGCCACAGCGTGTCAGGCAGGGTGAGCGCTTCGGCTTCGGTGCTCGCCGCTGCCCAGGCTTTGCTTGAGGAATTGGCAGAAGGGAGGGACGTTGCCATGTTTGAAACGCGAACCGATGAAATAGAACACGAGATGAATAGCTGCTCTGTAGGCGAATTCATAGTGAATCTTAGCGTGCCTCTCAGCGCTATGGACTGACTCAAGCAGTGACTGACCCGTTCGCGCTTTTCTGAGTGCTCGCTGAGGATTGCCTGGGTACTGTCGTGGCGTTCTATTCACAAACGCTCAGGTATCCCTTAAGCGGCCCTCACCTGCTGCCTTTGGCCCGATGGCATTCTGAGGTCAATGAAGCAAACACATTGATTCTCTCTATGAGCCCACTCATGAAAAACGTTCTTTTCTCTGCTTTCGCACTCGCTGCGGCTACTCTTACTTTCGCACCTGCTGCTAACGCTGCTGAACTGATGCCGGCGGCTTCGGTACAGCAACGACGCCTTGCGTTCCTCGACACCCAAACGAAGGCCGTTGACAACATTCAGGAGGCTCGCCTCACCTTCCTCGAAAATCAAACTAAAGCGGTCGAAGATGTGCAGATGACGCGCCTTGATTTTCTAGATGCTCAGACGAAGGCCGTCACCGATATTCAAAAAGTCCGACTAGCGCAGCTCAACAGCCAGACCAAAGCGGTTGAGAATGTTCAGGCCACTCGCTTAGCGTTCCTGGAGAACCAGACGAAAGCGATTGAGAACCTACACGATACTCGCTTAGAAGAAAGAGCTAGACGTAACAAAGGCAACGCGCTCAAGTAGGCGTGCTGCTATCGGTGATACCTCCACCCATAGCTTAGGTACTAAGATGAAGCACTGAGCCGATTCTGAGCGCTCAGTGCTTCATCTTGACAGGTTTGGATGCCTGCTTTCATGCTGTCGTGAGGGTCCATGCTTCATTCGCTGAGGCATCCTTTTCTTTTCAATGCCCAAATAGCCTAGGCTTTGATGACAACCCCTGTGCTGGTTCGAGCGGTCTAGGCTTTGGGCTGTCATCGGTAGACTGCTATGGTTTTCGTATTGGTAGCAACTAGCGATCTCACAACCATTCAAGTAAATTGGACTCAAAGACAACAGGACAACCATCTTGAGACAGCCCTTTCAGCGCCTTCGAGAGGTGTCGTAATCTCGACGTGAAAGATTACGACACCTCTCGAAGGCGTGCATGACGATAACTGAGAGAATTAGTGGGACGGAGAAAAAACAGAGTTTTCCTTACCCTCAGCACCAGCTGTCATTGTGATCTCATTGTTTTGACTACTGGCATCGCTAAATTAACACCCCTTTTCTGAACAGGTTAGAAGAGCGGAATGTAGAGCTGATAGGCGATTCAGAAGAGCAGCTCAGCGAGGACATAGCCACTAACTTAACGACCATTTTTGGGACTGTAGCGGCACGAGGATGTAGCGCTTTTACTCCAACTAACTGCATGTATTTTGACCTTGGCAAGGATACGACGAAGCTTCTACAGCTCGGCTAGCCCATGCTGTAGAAGAATCATGCCGTCGCTTTCTTCATAGTGCAACCGGTAGCAGCGTTGACCTGCTGGTCTTGCCAATCACCATAAGATTGGCCGGTACTTTTCACTTTCCACTCTCTGCGACCGTTGGCTGTTCGTCCAGTAACTACCGCTGCCGCTGCACTGGGACTCGCAAACGCGTAGGTAGAGACGAAGCGACGTAGACTATCATCTACAGGCCGCAGTACGCCAGTCTCGCAAAGCTGACGATGAAGGTATTGATAACTATGCTCGCTACCACTCCATTCTGCACGAGCTATAGAGTCAGCTAGGACAACAAACTCACTGTCGATCTCTTGGGCCTCTGCTTTGATTTCATACTTAGGTACTTCTAAAACAAATCTGGGCAGATTTTCGATTGCAATATTTGTTTGCTGTACGCTTTGATTCACCAGCGATGGACGCTCACGTAAGAAATCTAACCCTATTGCAGGTAGCACAGTACGAATCTGTTCGATGAAGAACGACATATCAGCTCGGTCTGACTCCGGCAAACTAGAATAACGGTGAGCAGTGCCGTTAACTAAAACGCATCGTCCGGTTTCTGTAGCGATCTGGATCAACAAGCTCTCAAGATACTTGACGTGAGCCTTCGTAAGATTCTCGTCTTTGCTAGTGACTAAACAAACTTTCTCCCAAAAGTCCTTGCCGCTATTCGTACTATCTTTAGTCTCTAGCCTATTATGCTGCTTGAGTCGCGTAGCTACATCATCTGTTTCGCCAATATATACCAGTGGGCGCAAGCTACTGTCTAATACTGGGCCTATCAAAAAGTAAACCCCCGTACGATTACATTCTGGCCGTTGAATTAGCTCACCTAGCTTGCTACGTGGACCCATCAGAACATGACCAGTCCAATTCACAATTTCAGCCGTGAGCAAACCAATCGGGGTGCCATCGACAAGGAATAGTCGAATGCTGCGACCTGTGACCATATTCATACCTACATCGGGCTTATCGCTTAGATTGATAGCATCAATCGCGTTACACCTCTGATGTTTCCCTATTTGAGGACTTCTTGCGAACCCGCTGTACAAGGTGAATCTAGATCGAGATGAACGAGACTTATCAATACCCTAAGTCATATTTTCTTCAGCAAAGTATGTGCTCTACTCTGTGACAATAGAGCAAAAGCTAAGCTACTCTCAGTCCTATGTGGGTACGTAGATAGAAGATCAAGCTTGTAAGAGCACTCGCTATCATCAGCCTATTGTTTTGCAGTCGCACCTGTAGAATTTCTCTTTCTCTTCCAGTCTCAATAGCAGAAGTCAGCACATTATGGAACTCTCGCTAATTAAGCCTATCCTTGACTTAGTAAAACCTGCTGGTTCTGAACTTGCCAAAGCTGCAACGAATCGGCGAGGACAGACAAAGGACGCAGTTGTTGCTGCGTTGCATGAGAAATTTGCATCGGTAATTCGAGATGCTGATCCAGCTGCGATTGCTCAGCGTATGATCGCACGCCAAGAATACCTCAGCTTAAGAAAGCAGGTTAATTATGAAAACGTAATGGAACTGGCTTTAGAACTGGCTTTAGAGACTCCAGATAATCAAAGGCGTCCGATAGAAGAAGATTGGTTCGCCCAGTGGTTTTCCGCCGTTGAAGATGTTTCTGATGGTGCTATGCAGCAGTTATGGGCACAAGCCTTTGCACAGCAAACTCGCGATGATAGACGGAAAGTATCCTTGAGAGCACTGGACTCCCTCCGATTAATGGAGAGAGACGATGTTTACAGCTTTCAGAGAGCTGTAGAGCTGTTTGAATTCTTCGGCTATATATTTGGCGCATCACAAGATATTATCGACAGCATGATGAATAAAGAAGCCTTGAACTCTTTGATAGATTTAGGGTTGATCGATCATGAAGAAACATTTATTCGGTCAGTGGCTATTCCTGGTGGCTACCTTGTAAGGCTAAACACCGATAACGGTATGTATGCACCTGATCCGATCAATACATTCAAACTCAGTCCCCGTGGAGTAGAACTAGCATCGACAGTTCCTAGCAGCATAAAAAGTCGAGCACCATCAGACTTTGAGCTAGACGTAACAGATCGTCTGTGTGTCGTAGATTACATCAATATGATTGCTCACGGTCTAGGAAATATGTTCTCAATTACTCTCTGTGTTTATGAACCAACTCAGGAGAGGCCACCGAAGGGGGGCCGCAAAAGAACGCACATGTGGGACAACGCTAATCAGACATGGATCAGAAAAGAGCCTCTTAACTTCAACTACGACCGTGAGATCGTCGAGGCGCTCGAATCTACAAGCAATTGATTCATGCACACTGCCACACTTACACATGCACCAAAAACGAAGGGATACTGTTGTCCAATTCAGCTTTTTTCTACTAAGCCACTTCTAGAGCCTTGAATCGCGAGGTTCTCGTTTTAGCCCTCGGTACGCCGTTGAACCAGTTGACTAGACGGTCGATGTTGATAGCAGTGCCGATCAACACGTTCTGTAGATGCGTTTTCGCCAGTCCTCGATAACGCGATCGCCTCATGCCAAAACCCCTTACGCCCTGCGAAAGCGTTCCTTCAATTCCCGCTCTACGTTTGTAGCGTTCTTTGCCAGCTTCACTAAGATGCACTTTGCGAGTGCGCTCTAGTGCTTGGTAGTGTGCTTTGGGTAAGAACGAAAGACCTCGACGAACATCTCGCGTACAAAGCTTGTACGACGGGCACTGCAAACAGTCACGCTTGTTGAAGAGCGCTCGAACGCGGGCGCGACTACCTGGCTTAGCATACTCGTTCCAACTCTTTGACTGCTTACCTTCAGGGCAGGTCACGACCTTAGCGTTCCAGTCGATGTCAAACTTCGTCTCGTCGTAGCCGCCTTCTAGCTTTGACTGCCAACTAGCGTTTTTACGGGTTGGGCCAACCATCTCGATCTGTTGCTTCTGCGCATTCACCAGATGCTCTGCACTGACATAAGCAGAATCGACAAAGTGTTCTGAGGGCGGCAAACCTTTGTCAGCAAGCGCTTGGTGAATCACTTCTGTGCGCTGCGCTTCATGCACGCTTGCATCTGTGGTATCGATGTGTGTAATCAGATGACACTGCTCGTCATCGCAGGTCTCGCTGACGTTCACCACGTAGCCAACCCAGTTCACCCCGTACCGCGACCGGAATCGAGCATCAATGTGCCAGCCACAATACCCCCATAAGAACGAAAGCAACGTCGTACCCAAGG
>CALDSK010000209.1 GCA_937911865.1 uncultured Synechococcus sp. | reverse complement strand
GTCCGCACCCGGCCGCCTCCTGAATGCTAAACAGATTCAAAGTCTGCCCCAGAATGCGGTGGACGCGGCGTTTGGCTTCTTCTTTCTGCTTCAGGTAGGCTTTTAATTGTTCTGGCGTTTCCCATGCAGTGCCGTAAATGCGCTGGAGTTGCGGTTGCGTTTCATCGCCTCGCCAGTACGCCCCAGCTACACTTTCTAAGGCAAAGGCTTTGGGATGCAGTTCGCCCGTGCGGCTCAGATGAGGACCTGCACACAAATCCCACCAGCAAAGGGTTGCAGGACTAGGAGCATTGGCCGGAGGCGGATTGAAGAGAGACGGCTCTGCAGTGACAGGCAGCGAGTCGGGACAGCCGATGTAGTAGCGGGTAATCAGCTTATCAGCGGGAATGCTATCGAGAATTTCCAGCTTGTAGGGCTCGTTCAGTCGCTCAATTTCAGCGCGAATGTCATCGCGTTCTATGGTTTCGCGAATAATTGGCAGATTGGCCCGAATGATTCGCCGCATCTCAGTGGTGATGCGCTTGAGATCGTCAGGCGTAAATGGCTCAGCCCGGTCAAAGTCGTAGTAAAAGCCCGTATCTGTGCAGGGACCAATGGTGACTTTTGTCTCTGAGAATAGAGTTTGCACTGCCATAGCCAACACGTGGGCACAGGTATGGCGAAGCAGTGCTAGCTGCCCTACATCACTAGCTGTAGAGCTAGCTGCAGACTGCAGACGGGAGACTTGGCTGACCATACAGAAATCAAAATTAGAATGATTATCATTCTCAAATTATCATAGCTCTAAAGAATTGAGTGCCTTCGTAATGGGTTTAGTATCTCTACTTTCATCAGCCAGACAAACTATTTCCCATGCAGAGAATTCTTTGGTTCCAGGAAAGTTCTGTCCGCCACTTTTTCTGACTCACAGGTAAGCAGTTTCAGCTTGAAGACTCCGAATGGTAATAGAAGCATCAGACACTCAATTGGGCTGCATCGGCCGCAAACTGGATAGCAAGGCGATGCGAAGAGAAGCTGATAGCTCATGTCGCCGCAGGATGATAAACAGACCCTGAGCAATTCCAGGCGGGCAACAGCGAGATGATCACACTGAGCCCGTCTACCTAATCAACCGTATAGGAGAATCCACGATACCGGGACAAAAAGCGGCAGTCTACAGCAAGTCTGGATTTGCCACCCTGACAGGTAAGGCAGTGAGCGAGGAATTACGACAAGACCAACCTCTCACTGCCGCACGACCGAAAGAAGCCGAATTCAAGACACATTGAGCCGCTTCTCAATGTGCTTGCTGGCAAACACTGGGTGGGTTTATGTCGTCGCCACACGTCTCGATGGTGGGGAAAAGCTGATTATCACCACCGTTCGCCAACCAAAGACAGCTTTGGCGAACTACCGACTGCACTGGAACATTGAGATACTCTTTGCGACTCTCAAAACCGGGGCTTTACTCTAAAATCAACTTATTTTAATCAGGCTTTCTGCCCGATAAGATCCTGGCGCTCCTAGCGATCGCCCTCTAACGGGCCATGTTCAGCAATCTCTGCAACACCAACTCAGGCCGCTGGCTTTAAAGATTCACGGGCCTAGCACCAAAAGTCGCTTCTGCTACGAATGCGATTTCCTTCAGCCGCCCCTTTTCCGAATTTCTTCTTACGGCAGGCTGATTTCAATCAGACGCTAAAACTTTTGTCTCCATACTGATAGAAAAAACATAAAAATTAGACCATTAGGTATAAATGATTAATCTAAGAACATTTAATATATTCAAATAGTCTATAGCTCTCGATATTTGGCTCAGTTTATGAATCTAAAATATCAGCGATTGCAAGAGTATTGAAAATTTTATCGGAATATTCAAGCAGTTCTTCATTCTGAAAAATTTGTCGATAGTTTTCATCGTCTTTAAAGTGCTTCCAGCGCTCAAGGACAGCCATTTGATCCCCTTGACCATCCATTTTTGCTCCGTCAAACGAACTGCCTCCACCTAAGTTAGCAACTTTTTTTATGCCAGAGTCACAGAAGTTAAGGCCCAGTTGTACTGACAGTTGTTTACGATAATCAATATCAGTCACCCATTGATTATAGTTGACCAAAATTCTATTTTGATTCAAATATTGTGTCTCGCCTAAGATCTCTTTAGCATGCTGTATCCATAAGTCACATGCCGTTAGTTTTTGAGATTTAACATGAATCATATTGCTCTTCAGTCTACTCGCAAATAGATTGAAGGGGTCTCTTAAAATTAAAACATCAAATCTTCTGTTACTTTTACCCACATGGGTATCGTGAAATCGTTCAAATAAAGGATCACAAATATCAGTAAGAGAATGATCTTCGTAGCCACAAATTAAACAGCTAATCTTTGGAAAATATCCTTTTGCAAGCGGTAAGTAGTGCGTATGTGCCCATTTATGATGCTCTGGATAATTGTCAATAAGCATCTCATACTTATAGCGATAGGGATTGCATCTAACCTCTAGGTTATTAAGCTGTTCAATTGGGCCAGATTCCTGCGATTTGATCCATTCGGCTACAGTATGATTGCCTGTGCGACGTAAACCAATGATTCGCAGCTCTGTCTCATTGATAGTGACTTGCTCTTGAAAATTAGCAGTCAACAAGCGCCGCAGATCTTCTGTAGAATGTTGAAGAACTCTACTCGCTTTACGAAAAAGTCTACAAGGCAAACTGGGATGTGTAAGCATCTGCACTGATCTAGGCTGAGTTTGAAATGACCGTAACTCAATTAATCCCGAATGCTCTGAAGAAGCAACATTCAGGTTTTACTGGAATTTCTCAACGCGGCGCTTTGCATATCTTGAACAAACTATCAATTTTCTGAAAGGTGTCGGCGTCGATGCGATGATGCGATGCAGCAGTCAGTAGCCGTTCTGCAAAAGCAAAGACTGATTTCAACAGATGGGGGCATTGGCTCTGTTCATATGCAACTGCAGGCTACTAAGGGCCATCGTCAATCAGAGTCAGATCCTTTGCCCAGAGATGATTTCAGCTTCTAGAAGAGTTTTCGGAACGGGCACGATGTTGCTGATATCGTAAGCATTCTGGTTGTGACTGATGACATGTCCCAGGGCTACATCCACGATTTTGCATCGTTAGCGAAAGTATTGCTCATCCCGAGCCTGAGACCCGTTAGCCTGATTTAACGATGTGAGACGACGTAGTGTATTTGCAGTGGCTTCGAGTATTGGCCTCGCCCCGTGCTTAAAGTCACTGAAGGATTAGCTTGAAAATAAAGTACCCGGACAAGACGATGGCAGGGTAGATGGGTCGCAGGGTTAATGGAGTGCTATCTAAGCGCGCCTCCTTAATCGCTGTAATTGCAATGAAACCGTGATTGCGCCAAGCAGCCTTCAGATAGCTCTCGATGACTGCGAGATTTCCCTGAGAGCTGCCTTGGGAAATTGTGGTGCATATCCTAATGCCATGGCTTTTTGGCTATTAAGTGACACGTCTTTAGGTCGGGGAATAGACAGCTTAACTGAAGATTGTAAACCGGGTTTGAGATTTATCTTTGAGACATCAAAACTCTCGGCAATTAACAACCCCAGATCATAGCGGCTGAGTTGCTCCGGACCTCCCAAATGCCAGATGCCTGAGACACCCTGGTCTAAAACCAGATGCAACCCTTGAACAACATCAGTAACCGAGGCGGGAGTACGAATTTCATCGGTAAATAAGGTTTGTGGCGTATTGGCAGCGATCGCTGCCAACAGGCCCTGCACAAAGCACTGGGCTGTGCCGATCGCAGCCCCCATCAAGAGGGGTAAGCGGCAAATGGTTACTGCTGGATAATGGGTTAATGCGGCTGCTTCTGCCATCGCCTTGTGTTCACCATAAATGTTGATTGGATGAGGGAGATCGCGCTCTCCATAAGGCGGATGATCACCATCAAACACCAAATCGGTCGACGTAAAAATCAAAGGAATCTCAGCCTGAGCACAGCGTTTTGCCAGTTGCACGGTACCAGCAACATTGATTTGATAGCTTCGGTCAGGATTATATTGACATTGCCCCACTTTAGAGAGCGCTGCCGTGTGAATTACCGCATCTGGACGGGCTTGGTCCCAACACGTTTGCAATGACTGCCCATCGGTTAAATCGAGCGGCAAGAGCTTGACACCGGGTAGGTTAATCGCCTGAGTATGATATGTCCCCCATATCTGCCAATCAGTCTGAGAATAGCGACAAAGATGACCGCCTAAAAAACCGCTGGCGCCAGTGATTAGTAGCGATCGCATCTCAAATTCCTCGGAATCTCTGTCTTGCGGGGCAACTTCGTCGTTGTCTGACGCATTGTCTAATTTTGACGGATCAGGCTACATTGAGCGATGAACCCGGCCCATGCAAAGGATTTACCCTATGAATTCTGGTTCTCAGCCGAACAGCGACAACTTTACTCCCAAGAGTGAACAATCTGATGCGGCTATAGAACCTCAGACAACATTAGGCAGCCCTGATCGCAATGACGATATATCCTCATCGGCCCATGCGGTGACCGATGAGGATACGGCAGAGACTGCCGAAGCGTCTTTGGAACTCTCTCAGAATGGACAGTCGTCACTGACTTATGAGTCCCAGCCTGCGGCTAGATTAAATGAGCCTGCAGCTAAGCCATCACCGCAAACCTCTAAAAGTCCACCAGCCACATTTGTGATCTTGGCAGGCGTTTTGCTGGTGGTCTTAGGACTGATTTTTAATCTCAGCTGGCTCACACTGATTGGCTCGCTGCTGACATTAGTCCTATCGTGGGGGCTGATTTGGCCTTCGCTATCATACTTTTTAGCAGAGCTCTCTCCCCAACAGCGATCGCTGATCGTCGCGATCCCTGCACTAGTCCTTGGCCTATTTGGGCTCACTGAAGCCGTCGGCATCAACCAGGCAATTCGCACCTGGTCACTCACCCTACGATGGGACATTCTAGGGGCGTTTGGTGACTTTTTAGGTGCCATTGGGCAGATCTTTGTCGCCATCCTGGCCCTGTTTGTTGCCTGGCGACAGTACATCATTTCCCGTGATCTGACGCAGCAGCAAAACCGGATTACCCAACAGCAGACCATCGATGCTTACTTTCAGGGCATCTCAGAACTAGTACTGGATGACGAAGGCCTACTAGAAGACTGGCCCCAAGAACGCATCATTGCTGAAGCCCGAACAGCAGCTATTCTCAGCAGTATTGACGCCCCTGGCAAAGCCAAAATCATTCGCTTTTTGTCGCGATCGCGGCTCTTAACCCCCCTCAAACGAGATGAACATTTAGGCCGCCCGATTCTCGACGGCAAAGGAGGCTACGCTGAAGACCGCGATCGGGGCGTACGGGTGATCAACTTAGGAGCAATTTTAGCCAATGCCAATCTGTCCAGTAGTGACCTCCGGTGGACAGACCTCAGCGATGTGAACTTAATTCGCGCTGATCTCAGCCACTGCGATTTAGTGAGAGCTAATTTTGCTCGTACCATTCTTTTTCAAGCCCGTTTGATTGAGGTCGATCTTATGGGGGTAACCTTCTTCTATGGTGCAGTTGAGTCAGCGTCTCCTCGCAGCCGCATTGAGCCTCCTGATTTCAAGACTGGTGAACACACTGGAGCCGTCATTGAAGATGTCGACTTCTCTGGAGCCAAACGGATGTCAGAAGAGCAACGCCAATATTGTTGTCGTTGGGGAGGAGAGAGCACACGCCGCACCATACCAGGTGGCTGTAACCGCATACCCAATTGTTTGGGGCGTTAAAAGCTGCGGATTCCTCTATAAGGTAACCGTAAATAATTGATAGAGCACTTCTAAGCTTGCCGTACCCTCGCTAAGCTTAGGAAATAGCTCTGCCCTCAGAGTATCCCTAAGCCAGATACCCATCACCAAGCTCATTTTAGCTAACAGTAACTAACTTGTTTTTGACCTCATTTAGCCGCCATGCGTAAGACTAAAGTCAAAAAAAAGAATAAGAACAAAAAAAGAAAGCAAGCAACCGATGTCGCTCAGCCACAGCTTTCTAAAAAAGAACTGCGAAAAATTGCTAGAGAGAAAGCTAAAGACCGGCAACGAGTTATTTCGACTATTGTACCAATCATGCTGGCCAGCATTGCCTTAGGCGCAATCCTTAGCGTTATTGCAGAACCCAAGCTTGGGGTTGCAGGTGGAGCAGGCGTGGCTTGTTTAGCACTTTCATATTGCTTTCCCCGTTACGCTATCTATGGTTTTATATTTTTCCTCCCCTTAAGTGGCACAGCAACTTACGCCCTAGGCGGGAGTGCCCTTCTCACATTAGCCAAGGATGCCATTTTTTTCCCAGCACTGCTGAGAGTGATTTTGTTTTGCAAAAAATACAAACAGCCCTTAGTCCATCCGCCATCTCTCAGAATTCCTTTAATTATTTTTATGACTTATGTTGGAGCCGTTTTATTGTTTGTCAACGGTGCTCAACAACTATCAGCAAAAGGGGAGATGCCCATTCCATTAGGAATTTTGGGTCTAAAAGCGCTAGTCGGTTATCTCTTACTGATCACATGCATTCACTATCTTATTAGAACTAAAAAGGATCTCTATTTCTTATTACGAACACAAGCCGTTCTAATCATTGTCTGCTGCGGCTTAGGCTTCATACAATACATGATGCTTAAAACCGGCATTTGCCCTCCAACTGAGGGAACTGGAGACGACTTTTTTAAGGCTTCACTAGATACCAGATGCTTCGTTGGTGGAGCTCTCTTATATTCTCCTCAGTTTGGTGTTATCCGTTTGCCTGGAACTTTTGTGGCTCCCTGGCAGTGGGGATGGTTTCTTATTTCTAGTACCTTTTTCGCCTTTGGTACAGCTTTCAACGACAAGTCAATTATCTGGCGCGGTATCGGCATCCTAGCCATGGCAATGGTCGGTGTTATGGCTGTGTTATCTGGTCAGCGGATCGCGCTGGCCTTGGTGCCAGTTTCAGTAGTACTGCTGCTACTACTCACGGGTCAATTATTACAACCCAAGAGATTTATACCGATTGCTGTTGGTTTAGCTCTCATCTTGATATTCCTAGCTCAGCAATATCCTGACATCCTCTCTGGTAGCATCGACAGTTTAGTTGGTCGCTGGAATGCTGCACCGCCAACCCAATTCATTACTCACCAACTAGATTGGGCAATGAAAGAACAACGAGGATTTCTGGGCCGAGGACTCGGAAGAGCAACCAATGCAGCTCGTATTTTTGGTAAGACAGCATTAGTTGAAACCTATCACTCCAAAGTTCTCTATGAAATTGCTCCTTTAGGCCTAATTCTGCTGTTGTCACTATTCACAATTTTATTATTTACAACCTTTAAGGCTTACCGTTCTATCAAAGATCAAAACTTGCGGGGCTACGGTGCATCAATGTTCACCTTTGTCCTTTTCATCAGCTACTTTCCCTATTACTACCCATTAGACGTGGATCCAGTAAACGTTTATTATTGGTTAGCCATTGGAATTGCACTCAAGCTCCCAGACATTGATCGGCAAGAGCGTGCGAAAAATAACTCAGACGGGAACAATACTCAAAAGCTCTCTAAAAAAGAACTGAGACAGCTTATGAAGTCTCAGCAAGAAATAGAGTTCAGGTAATTGAGTTTTACTTTCCTACTTATGCTTGCTTTTATCATTCCACTCAAAAGTGCAAAAGTTTCTGCTGATTGGGAGAAGACTTCAGCTCTGTTTGAGCGCTGTCTTAAGTCAACTTGTAGCCAGAGTAGTGATCAGTTCAAGACTATTGTTGTCTGTAATGAAAAGCCATCCATAAATTTCCATAATAAAAACATCATTTATGTACAAGTAGACTTCTTACCTCCTGAAAAAGAAACTCACAAAATCGCCAGAGGATTAACCGACAAAGGCAGAAAAGTGCTCAAGGGTCTTGTTACCGCCCAAGACTTCTCACCATCGCACGTAATGACAGTAGATGCAGATGATTGTGTGAGTAATCGTTTAGCAGAATTTGTGAGTAGAAATTCAAATGATAATGGATGGTATTTTAATAGCGGCTGGAAATACCGAGAAAATGATTCAAAAATTTACATTAAAAGTTGGAATTTTTATACACTTTCTGGCACATCAAATATTATTCATACAAGACACCTTAATCTCCCAGAAAATCCTGAATATAATCGAGGATATGGTTATTACAAGTTCTATATTGACCATCAGAGAGTTAGACAGGCGATGCAAGATTTTAATGCGCCTATGAGAGCGCTCCCTTTTCCAGGTTCAGTCTATATACTCTCTACAGGAGACAATATGTCTGGTAACGAAGAAAAATTATCTTTTAGTTTATTCAATCGAAGAAAAATCTCACAGAGATTACGAGAAGAATTCTCCTTAAACCCACTTAATTCCCAACAATAGGAATATTTTTCAGATAACAATTATAGCAAATTTATACTGTGGCGTGCTCGTACTAGGCCCTTCAGTCTATCTTGATCTCTGGCCGTTATTCTAAAGTTCTAGACAGACTTAGAAAGGAAATCAGTTTTCAGGCAAATATTGGTTTAAATGTTCCTAAGCATCAAAGCCTAACATCCAAGACGATGTAAACTTTTTTTAGAAAGATTTATTTTAGCAATAGTCAAATCTGATTTGAGGAAGTTTTATTTTAGTAATAGCCATATCTGAGTAGCAAAGGCCAGGAAATCAGACTTGCTTTACTCTGATCAGCGCGGGACATTTTTTCTTTCCAAACTTGATCCGATCTTAATAAAACTGGACCTACCTTACTTCTGTTATCATTTCCAAAAATGCTATGTGTAATGTCCAAGAAAACTTCGTTACTGGATTTAAAAGGTAACTTATCTGATTTGATTTCAGCAAAATCTAAAATTGACCTGACTTCTTGCTCAGGGTTAGCAATTAGATCTTCATATCGCAGCCGCATGTAATGCATTTCACTCTGTCTAGTAATCCATTCTGTCGAAAAATTACGTAGATTCCAGCCCAAAATACTGTTCTTTAAAGAATAGCTTCCTAGTCCACTCTTATAACGCTTTGTCCAAGAATAAGCACACCCTCTAACATCGCGTATTAGATGCACTAAGTACACTTCAATATTTTGAGTATGAGCAAGTGTGTAAGCATATCCAGGATGTAGAGAGTCATCTACAATCGCATCTACTGTACAAACCTTTTGAATGCCGCTGTAGAGTTTCCCTAAAACTTGACGATAATTCTTAGATTTCTCTAGGAAAATATTCCGATATTGTCTAGACAAACCCAATCTTAAAAGTTCTGATGTTCGGGGTTCACTCTGGCGACGGAGATTCACCATTGAGGGTAAATCAATCTGATCAAAATCATCAAAGGCTTCCGTTAGTATAGATGTCCAAACATCACATTCACGAGTTAGCTTGCCACAACCACATTTACTTTTCGGTTTAAAGCAATCAGTCCAAAGAGTGCGAAGTTCACCAAAGTGCGCAACGCCTTCTACTTGCCCTAGAATTCTTGCTAGAAGCGTACTGCCGCTTCTACCCCATCCAGCAAGATAAATGATCTTGATAGGTTTGTCCATAATGAAGCTAGCACAGTTTAGTATTAATTTACTACTCAAATCAAAAAGAATAGAATTTTTCTTTTTTATTGTGCCCAATCGTCTAAAAAAAATAGCAGATATTAGTTCTTCGATTCTGATGAGTTTATAAGCTATTAATGAATATTTGCTATATTTTTAGCTTTACTAGAGGTCATTTTCTAGTTTTTAAGAGCTTTATTAAATATAAGATTTCAGCTTTTAGTTTGATTCATAAGTAGATTCTTTGTGCATTAATAAAAATCCATTTTTCTAAAAAATATGAGTTTAATTTAAGTCAATGGTAAGAAAGCGGTTTTAAAAGAGAACCTCAAATATCCCCTTGATATGCTTTAAGGTCTAGTTTCAAGAAATTTTATGCTGGTCTATCATATTCAATTCATCTAGGCAATTGCACGACTTAGATAAACACTAGTACTGTATTGCGGAAATAATAATACCCTTCCAGTTTCTAGCCCCCTTGCTCCTAATCTCTCTGGCTTGTCACAAATGGTACGCGAACTTATGCCGTGGAGTACTAGTGTTTAGCTAAACATCAGGTAGAGCGTATTCAAAGTACGACACAAGCATAGTCATCCTTATCTTGTGACTTTTTAGTACCAGTCCTCACGAGAAGCTAGACTATGTGAAGAGACGTAACAGAATGTAAACATGGTTGCTGGGCATTCTCGAATAAAGCGGGTAGTGGTGATTGGTGCTGGTATTGGAGGCCTCTCTGCAGCTGCAATGCTGGCTCGTCGCGGCTATGGGGTCATGACGTTTGATCAAGCAATTGTGCCAGGTGGCTGTGCGTCTACCTTTAGACGCCGTGGTTTCACTTTTGATGTGGGTGCGACGCAGGTAGCTGGGTTGGAGCCTGGTGGCATTCACTATGAAATTTTCAAAGAGCTCGACCTGCCTCTGCCTGTCGCGACGACTTGTGACCCGGCTTGTGCCGTGTATTTGCCTGGCGAAGACGAACCGATTTCCATTTGGCGGGAGCCCCAAGCTTGGCGAGCAGAGCGGCAGCGCCAGTTTCCAGGTAGTGAGCGGTTTTGGCAACTGCTAAGCACACTTTTTGAAGCTAGTTGGCGCTTTCAAGGGCGAGAACCGGTGCTACCACCCCACCATCCGTGGGATTTGTGGCAATTGGTTTCGGCAGTCCGCCCGGATACGTTGGTGACCGTTCCGTTCACGTTTTCGACTGTCGGGCAGTTGCTCAAAGCATTCGGTCTGTATAGCGATCGCCGCCTTAAAACCTTTCTTGACATGCAGCTCAAGCTATATTCCCAGGTGGGTGCAGATGAGACAGCCCTGCTGTATGCGGCAACCGCTTTAGGGGTTTCTCAAGCACCTCAAGGCTTATTTCACCTAGAAGGCAGTATGCAGGTGTTGAGCGATCGCTTAGTTGCGGCTCTTGAGCGAGACAATGGCAAATTGCTTATGCGTCATATGGTTGAGCACATTCACACAGAGCAGGGTCAGGTCACAGGGGTGACGGTTCGCAATCAAAAAACAGGCAGCACTTGGACAGAAGCTGCTGATATCGTCGTGGGCAACGTTACTGTGCAAAACTTAGTGACGATGTTAGGAGATGATGCCCCTCAAGGGTATCGGCAGCGCGTGCAAAAACTCAAAGACTCTTCGGGAGCTTTTGTGGTGTATTTGGGTGTTGACCAAGCAGCGATTCCAACCGATTGCCCGCCTCACTTACAGTTTTTATATGACTATAACGGCCCCATTGGGGAGAATAATTCACTTTTTGTCTCCGTGAGTCGTCCAGGTGATGGCCGAGCACCCGAGGGTCGGGCAACTGTGATCGCGTCTTCCTTTACAGACCTCAACCAATGGCAGCAAGCCGAGAATTACGACACTCTCAAGCAACAGTATACGGAAACCGCGATCGCCCGTTTGGGGCAATTCTTTGACTTGAGACCTGAGCATATCGTCCATTTGGAAGCTGGCACGCCAAAAACGTTTGAGCGTTTCACTGCTCGCGATCGCGGTGCTGTTGGCGGCTTAGGCATGCGTGTCAGTACTTTTGGGCCGTTTGGCTTTGCTAACCGGACTCCCCTGCCTAACCTTTTCCTCGTGGGCGATTGTACCCACCCTGGTGAAGGCACTGCAGGGGTCAGCTATTCGGCTCAGACCGCGGTTCGCCAAATTGAAGCACAGTTTGGCTAGATGCTTAGGGAGCGGCTTGAAAATAAAGAACCCGGACAATCCTGTGGCAGGCTGGATGTGTAGCAGGGTCGGTCTGGAGCTCTTTCCGCGCAACTC
>CALDSK010000208.1 GCA_937911865.1 uncultured Synechococcus sp. | reverse complement strand
CTTACGAAGCTTTGAGGATAGTCATCGATTATCCTCAGAGTCTTTTTGCTCTACAAAAAGCCCTCCGACACGATGTGTCGGAGGGCTTTTTGCATGCGAATCGAAATACAGTGACTGGCCAGTAGGGAATACTCAGACCAACATTTGTACATATTAAAACCAGTGCAGACTTACGATGACAAACTCACATACAGGCAGACTGTCAGGTTATCGCATCACAGAAACCCTATACGAGGGTAGTCATACACAGGTATATAGAGCAGTCACAGCAGCAAAGGCACCGCGAGAGAGTCAAACGGTTGCCATCAAAGCTTTGCGCAGCGAATATCCAACCTTTGATGAGCTACTGCACTTTCGTAATCAGTACAGCATTTGCCATAGACTCGACCATCCTGGATTGCTACGCATGGTCGAACTGGCTGACTATGGCAATGGACAGGCCATTGTCATGGAAAATTTTTGTGGGATCTCCCTCTCTAAGTACCTCAGCCAAAGACTTGAAGAAAAGCAGCGATTGTCGCCAATCGAAGTGCTGTCTATCGGGGTGCAGCTAGCAGAAATTTTGCACTACCTGGGAGAGCAGCGAGTCATTCACAAAGACATTAAGCCAGCCAATATTTTGATTCACCCTCAGAGTAAGCAAATCAAGCTGATTGACTTTAGCATTGCTTCACTGCTGCCGCGCGAAACTCAGGCGCTGAAAAGTCCAAACGGACTAGAAGGAACGCTGGCCTATCTTGCACCAGAGCAAACAGGCCGCATGAATCGTGGTATTGACTACCGGGCTGATTTTTACACGCTGGGCGTCACGTTATTTGAGCTGTCGACCGGGAGCTTGCCTTTTCAGGCAAATGAGCCGATGGAGTGGGTGCACTGCCATATGGCAAAGCAGCCGCCGCTGATTAACGATCTGGTGCCAATGCCGGTAGAAATCGCGGCGATTGTACACAAGCTGATGGCAAAAAGTGCGGAAAATCGCTATCAGAGCGCGCTTGGACTCAAATACGATTTGGAAACCTGCCTATATCAGCTGAAGGACACGGGCAGTATTGAGCCGTTTGAAATGGGTCAGCGGGATGTGAGCGATCGCTTCCTCATCCCCGAAAAGCTCTACGGCCGCTCAGCTGAAATCGAGGCATTGCTAACAGCCTTTGAGCGAGCCGCTGTCGGTAACGCTGAAATGATGCTGGTGGCAGGATTTTCTGGGATTGGTAAAACTGCCGTCATCAAAGAAGTCTACAAGCCGATTACCCGACAGCAGGGATACTTTATTAAGAGTAAGTTTGACCAGCTCAATCGAGATATTCCACTGTCGGCGTTTGTGCAAACCCTGCGCGATTTGATGGGTCAACTACTCTCAGAAACGGATAGTGCGATCGCTCAGTGGCGTAGCAAAATTTTAGACGCGGTCGGCGAAAACGGTCAGCTACTCATTGAAGTCATCCCCGAACTAGAGCACATCATCGGTCAACAGCCCGCTGTCCCTGAGCTATCGGGCACCGCCGCCGAAAACCGATTCAATCGACTGCTGCAAAATTTCATTGGGGTTTTTACGGCTCCGCAGCATCCACTCACCATCTTTTTAGACGACCTTCAGTGGGCTGATTCGGCCTCGTTGCAGCTTACACAACAGCTAGCACAAGAGACAAAGCATCTGCTGCTGCTTGGCGCTTACCGAGATAATGAAATCTCTCCTGGTCACGGCTTGCCTCTAATGATAGACACCCTAGAAAAAGCCAACGTCACCGTAAACACTATTACACTGGCACCGCTGACGCTCGATGATACGAACCAGCTAGTAGCTGATGCACTCCAAGGATCTAAGGCCGTCGCCAAACCGCTTACAGAACTATTGCTTCGCAAGACAAAAGGGAATCCGTTCTTTACCGTACAGTTTCTCAAGAGTTTGCATGAAGCAGGCCACATCACCTTTGATCCCACTCAAGGACATTGGCAGTGTGATATCGCACAAGTCAGTACCCTAGCGCTAACGGATGATGTGGTAGCGCTGATGGCACAGCAGCTACAAAAGCTCTCCGAGACGACACAGCATATTCTCCAACTCGCAGCCTGTGTTGGTAACCGATTCGACTTGAGCACGCTAACCACTGTTCTAGAACAGTCACCATCAGCTATCGCAAAAGCGCTTTGGGAGGCGCTCCAAGCGGGTTTGATTGTGCCGACGAATCAAACCTACAAGCTGTTTCAAACAGATGATGAACAACAGATTTCTACAGAAGAGCAGTCCTCTACAAAAGCTGTAATCAACTCGACCTATCGGTTTTTGCACGATCGCGTTCAGCAGGCAGCCTATGCAGGTATTCCAGATGACGAAAAGCAAATGACCCATCTCAAAATCGGGCGATTGCTCTTGCAAAACACACCTGCCCAGTCGCGAGAAGAGAACCTATTTAATATTGTTAGTCAGTTAAATATGGGCAGGCTGCTGCTTGAGGACGCAGAGCAAACAGAATTGGCACTGCTCAACTTAGAAGCTGCGAAAAAGGCTAAGGCTGCGATCGCCTATACCGCTTCAGAAGGCTATTTGAAAACGGCTATCCAACTGCTCAATGCTGAAGGGTCAGCGTCTCAGGGCACCAACAACAATAATAATAATGACGATTTGAGGTTGCAGATTCATAATCTGCTGGCTGAAGTGAGCTATCTCAGCGGCCATTACGATCTGTCAGCGCAACAGATTGACTACGTTTTCTCTCATACAGAAACTGTTCTCGAACGGGTGGATGCTTACAACATTCGCATTCAACTGCTGATTGCTCAGGCCCAGTTCGATGCGGCGTTAGACAGTGGCTTAGAAGCTTTAGCGTTGCTTGGCGTTCCGCTGCAAGAGGAGCCCCCTCAGACTGTCGATTTTGATCGGTTGTACCATCTGCCAACCGCAACTGACACTAGCGCGATCGCAGCGCTAACCGTTCTCGGTCAGCTCTTTGCACCCATCATTATCGCTAGGCCTGAGCTAATACCAAAGCTTGCGTTCACAATGCTGAACTTAACGCTGACCTACGGCAATTCACCCCAGGGCGCATTTGGCTATGCGCTATATGGAATGCTGCTCTGTGGTAGTGCAACAGATATTGAGACAGGTTACCGTTTTGGAGAGCTAGCGGTACACATCCTGGCACAGTACGAGAGTGTGGAATTTGTCTGCAAAATCAATCAGATATTTATCGCTTTCATTCACAGCTGGAGAAAGCCCGTACGCAAAGGCATTGAGAAATTTGTAGAGAATGTACAAATCGGCCTAGAAACAGGTGACCTAGAGTTTGCTTGCTACTCAGCTGTTAACTATTGCGATAGCCATTGCGTTATTGGCACACCACTTAAAAAAACTCGTCAAAAACAAACACACTATATTGAGGTCGTCAAACGTGCCCAACAGGAATTTTCGCACAGCGCAGCGCTGATTTGGGGTCAGTTTACTGAAAATCTTACAGAGACTTCCGCCGAGCCGACTCAGCTTGTGGGCACGCTTTTTGATGAGCAGACGCAGCTGGCTCGGCTGAAAGAAACCAACGCGTTTTCATTGTTGTTCTTTGTCTATACGGCTAAAACAATCCTGCATTATTTATTCGGTGATTACGAAGGAACCCTGGAGCAAGCAACCCTAGCTATGCAGCAAGAAGCGGCGGCAGCAGGGATGTTCTTGACCGTGCAGCCGCCGTTTTACAAGGCATTGGCACTGCTGGCAGATAATTGTGAGCGCTCATGTGAGCAGCAAGCCGCACAGATAACAGAAGCGATCGCACTTCAGCAGCGCCTCAAGGACTGGGCCGTTCACGCGCCCGAAAATTTTCAGCACAAGGTAGATTTGATCGACGCTGAGATGGCCCGATTGCAAAATCAAAGAGCGCAAGCTATTGATCTGTATGACCAAGCCATTGCGGGCGCTAAGCAGCACGGATACCTGCACGAAGAAGCGATCGCAAATGAACTCGCTGCCAAGTTCTATCTAGCCTGGGGTAAAGCAAGACTCGCCGCCACCTACCTGCAAGATGCTTACTACGCCTACGCCCGGTGGGATGCAAAAGCTAAAACCAACGATCTAGAGAAACGCTATCCTCAGCTGCTTCAAAACATTGTTCAAAATAACGCCGAAAACAGCGCTCAAAACAGCCTCCTTAAAGACACGACTGCCAGCCAAACTTCTACGGATGTTCTATTCAGCATGACAGCGGTTAAGTCTTCAATTCATCCTGCTCACGCTTCGTGGAGCGCTTCTAGCGCTGTGTCATTGGGCTCTTCATCGCAAACTAGCCATGCCAGTACAACCAGCACCAATGTAGCGCTAGATTTTGCATCGGTCGTTAAAGCGGCTCAGAGCCTTTCAAGTACCATCGAACTCGAAGAATTAATCGGTCAGCTAACCCAGCTTATTTTGCAAAACTCTGGGGGTGATCGCTGTATCCTCAGCCTGCCAAATCAAGACGGTGTGTGGTGTGTCAAGGCGGAGGCCACGCCCGAAACGATGCAGCTCTCCTCAAGCCCAGTGGATAGCTACGCTAACGTGCCGACCAAGCTGCTGCACTATGTCAAGAACACCCAGGCAGTGGTGGTCATTGACCAGCTCAAAACAGATTTGCCTGTGATTGGCCATTATCTTGCACAGAGTCAACCTCAAAGTGTGTTGAGCCTACCGATTTTGAACCAAAGCCATTTAATCGGCATGCTTTATCTTGAGAATCAGTCCAACTCTCATGTGTTTACACGCGATCGCCTGTTCACGCTCAATTTCCTCTGCACCCAGGCAGCCATTTCTCTTGAAAACGCTCGCCTCTATCAACAGGCTCAAACCTACGCTCAGCAGCTAGAAGAGTCTCAGCTACAAACGATTCAAAACGAAAAAATGGCAACCCTGGGCAACTTGGTCGCCGGCGTTGCCCACGAGATCAACAATCCCATTGGATTCCTCAACGGCAGCATCAAAAACGCCAACAGCTACTTACAAGATCTCTTGGACCATATCACCCTCTACAAAAAGCACTACTCTGAGCCAGTCGAAGAGATTCTAGAAAATGAAGAAGATATTGACCTGGACTTTTTATCTGATGACTTTCCTAAGCTACTCAACTCAATGAAAGGGGCAACCGAGCGGATTAAAGGCATTAGTGTTAGTCTGCGAACCTTCTCGCGCGCAGATACAGAGCACAAAGTCTGCGCTAATTTGAATGATGGGATTGATAGTACGCTGCTGATTTTGAAATACCGCCTCAAAGGAGACGAAAACCGTCCGGCGATTGAAGTGGTTAAAGACTATGACTTACTCCCTGAGATTGACTGCTTTCCCGGTCAGCTCAATCAGGTCTTTATGAATATTCTAGCCAATGCCATTGATGCGCTAAATGAGGCGAGTCAGGAGAGCACTTTTGCCAAGATAAAGGAGAATCCGAACCGGATTACGGTACGTACAAAGCTTGTAGAAAGCCAGGTGAAGATTGAGATAGCAGACAATGGGCCAGGGATACCAGAGTCGGTCAAGGCGCGCATTTTTGACCACTTGTATACGACTAAAGGGGTAGGAAAGGGAACCGGATTGGGGTTAGCGATCGCTCGCCAAATCGTAGAAGACAAGCACGGCGGCATTCTCAGTGTCATCTCTGAAGTCGCTCAGGGCACCACCTTTGTGATAGTGCTACCTATCACAACGTGACACTGTTAAATTCGGTCATTTGCGCTTCTAATACGCATCTTTCAACAACAGCCGATCCTTTCACTTCTTGCTCGGCGCGTGATTTGTAGTGGGTATCTGATTCACAGCACCAGATATTGTCACAATGGCGTTCAACTTGAACGGTTTCAACTTCAACCAGTCCATCATCGACTCTCAGGGTCGTGTGGTCGGTTCTTGGGCAGACGTTTTGAACCGTGCCAGCATGGGTATGGAAGTAATGCACGCGCG
>CALDSK010000207.1 GCA_937911865.1 uncultured Synechococcus sp. | reverse complement strand
CGTTGGCAGCTGCTTACTATAACTGTCTGTTAGTTGGAATTTGGAATTGCTGCTTAGGTATAGACTTTCTCTTGCACAAAGTCTGCACGCTAGGTGAGAGAAGGTGGCAGGTATAAAGAACGTCTAGAGAGTTTAAATTGTCATGGTACAAGCGCTTCAAACAAACTTACAGAACCCGCTCTATAAACAGCAGCACCCAGTGATCGCTCAGTTGGCAGCCACCATTGAGAACATTTGGCATACTCAGCTGATGCTGTTTCCCTATGAGGCACCTGCTGATCTGGGCTATGTTGAAGGAAATTTGGAAGGAGAACAGCTGACGATTCAGAACCGCTGCTATCAGACACTTCAGTTTCGTAAGCTGCATTTAGAACTTGCTAAGGTCGGTCACAACCTGGATATTCTCCACTGTGTCATGTTTCCGCATCCCTGTTTTAATCTGCCTATTTTTGGGGTAGATATTGTTGCTGCCAGGGGTAAAATTACGGCTGCTATTGTTGATCTATCGCCCGTATCACCGGATAGAACGCTGCCTGCTCGCTATCAACAAGTTCTAGAAAAGTTACCGCACGAGTCTTTTTCTAGCCCTAGAGACCTGCCTGCTTGGGGCGATATTTTCTCCGACTATTGTTTGTTTGTCCGCACCGAAACCATCCAAGAAGAAAATAGCTTTTTGAACCAGGCGACTCGATATCTTTCACTGCACTGTCAGCTGGCTTGTGAAACGCTGAGCACCGAAGACAGTGCCGTTCAGGCTGCTATTCTCGCGGGCCAGCGTCGCTACTGCCAACAGCAACAGAAAAATGATAAAACCCGTCGAATTTTAGAGCGTGCCTTTGACCAGCAGTGGGCTCAACGATATTTAGAAACGATGCTATTCGACTGTGCGCCTGAGAGCGTTTCTGAAGGCGCACTTTAGAGCGTTCTGAAGCTTAAATGTAAGCGAGTGTAACGGGCTTTGAAGTTTCTTATAGCCCTAATCAGTGCTCTGAACGGCAATCTTTGAGAGGCTTTGAACGATTTGTAACTAGATGGATACAAACTTGTGCACAGTATCTGCACAAGTAAATTGGTTAAATCAGATTATTGGTTCGGGCTACCTGATTTCTCCGGAAGAAACCGGTGAGCAGCCTTCCTTTTTGTTCAATCTCTTTCGATCACTGACTTTTTGTTTTTAGGGTGTGTGTTAGCACGGGCAACTTACGATTTTGCCTACGGTTTTGGGACAAACTCCTTGGAGAAGGTCTTGTAAAAGACCGCTTGTAGGGACGGTCTCTTAAGTGTAAGCAGTTCTGATGTAAGTAGCTTCTGATATAAGCAGTTTTCTAGCTGCTTATTCTTAGTACAGCCAATTTACACGCACACCGTAAACCGCATTAGGACGACCTATAGCAAAGCCCGCTGAGTCTATTCAGTGAAGTTTTTGGTACTTTGACTTGACTTTGACAAGTTTGAGTTGCCTGTAAAAGAGTTTGCGCTAGAAGAGACTGGCAGAACCAACTGCTGAGGAAAGCTTATTGCTTCGAAGATTATTCCACAATCTAGGTTTTAGAGTAGGAGACTAATTTCGCATGTACGACGTTTTTACAAAAGTCATTTCCCAGGCCGATGCGCGCGGTGAATACATCGGCGATGACAAAATTAATGCACTCAATCAGCTGGTTGCTGATGGTAACAAGCGGATTGATACGGTTAATCGCATTACCAGTAGCTCTTCTGAAATTGTTGCAAGTGCCGCTCGCTCACTGTTTGCCGAGCAGCCCCAGCTGATTGCGCCTGGCGGAAATGCCTATACCTCTCGCCGAATGGCTGCCTGCTTGCGTGATATGGAAATTATCTTGCGCTATGTAACCTATGCCATCTTCACGGGTGATGGTAGTGTTATGAACGATCGCTGTTTGAACGGGCTACGTGAAACCTATACAGCGCTTGGTGTGCCTGGTGCATCGGTTGCGGCTGGCGTAGAGAAAATGAAAGAGACTGCAATCTCTATTGCTAACAATCGAGAAGGCATTACTCAAGGTGACTGCAGTTCTTTGATGGCTGAACTGGGTGGCTATTTTGACACAGCGGCTGCGGCTGTCGGCTAGCGATCGCCCTTTGTTTATTTCCTTCCTTCCTTTGTTTCTTTTAGTTATTTTGCAAGAGAGATTCCCAAATGAAAACTCCCATGACCGAGGCGGTTGCAACCGCTGATTCTCAAGGCCGATTCCTCAGCAGCTCGGAGCTACAGGTTGCATTTGGCCGCTTTCGCCAGGCTCAAGCTGGCCTGTCTGCTGCGCAAACGCTCGCGAAAAATGCAGACAGTCTGGTGAATGGCGCCGCTCAAGCTGTTTATCAGAAGTTTCCGTACACCACTCAGATGAACGGCAACAACTACGCGTCCACTTCTACGGGGAAAGAGAAGTGTGCCAGAGATATTGGCTACTATCTGCGCATGGTTACCTACTGCTTGATCGCAGGGGGTACTGGCCCGATGGACGAATACTTGATCTCTGGTATTAAAGAGATCAACACGACGTTCGATCTTTCTCCTAGCTGGTATGTAGAAGCGCTGAAGCATATTAAAGCGAATCACGGCCTGAGCGGTGATGAGGCGGTTGAAGCGAACTCGTACCTTGACTATGCCATTAACACGCTGAGCTAGTAGGGCTGAGCTAGTAGACGCGCATCAAACTGATGCAGTTCTCTGCACTCTCCTCTAGCTACATCGAGAGCAGAGAGTTGCATCTGTCGGTGCAGATGAGCAGCGGGCGTAGCTTGCATATCTACCCCACTGCTTGTCTGCCCACAAGTTCCAGGCCGATAGGTCCTATGCTTTAAGGAGATTGACTCACATTATGACCAGCGAAACTTCTGCTAAGCTGCTAGGCTTTGAACCGTTTGCCCAAGTAAATCCGGTCGAGCTGCGCGCTAATGCTACGGAGACCGATATTCAAGCGGTCATCTGGGCGACCTATCGCCAGGTGTTAGGCAATGATCATGTGATGAGCGCAGAGCGGCTCACCAGCGCTGAATCACTTTTGCGGCAAGGGCATATCAGAGTCTGTGATTTTGTTCGGACGTTGGCCCTCTCTGAGCTCTATAAAAAGAAATTCTTTTACAGTACGCCGAACGTGCGGTTTATTGAGCTTAATTTTAAGCATCTGTTGGGGCGTGCTCCTTACGATGAGTCTGAGATTACCGAGCATGTGAATCTCTATATCCAGCAGGGGTATGAGGCTGAGATTAGCAGCTATTTGGATTCGGCTGAATATCAAAATAATTTTGGTGAACAGGTGGTGCCTTACTATCGAGGTTTTGCTACCCAAAGAGGCCAGAAGACGGTGGGATTTGGTCGGATGTTTCAGCTGTATCGTGGGACTGCTAGCAGCGATCGCGCCCGCGTTAATCACAAGAAAGGCACGCTGACTACTGAACTTGCGCGCAATTCGGCAACGCCCGTTAGAACGGCTAGTCTTGGCAAAGAGCTGCAAGGGGTTACTGGGGGCGATCGCGAGCAGCTATATCGGGTGAGAGTTTCTCAGTCGGCCCGTGGACGTAGACCCCAGATTCGCTTGGGCATTCAAGAGTATTTGGTCTCTTACGAACAGCTTTCGCCTACCTTACAGCGCTTGAACAAGCGAGGCTGTCGGATTATGAATGTCTCTCCCGCATAGCCACATACTCGTATAGACCTGCATACCCTCCCCTTAAGCAGCCTGCTCTCTTTTCACTCATTTCACTAACTCTCATTTACTATCTCACTCACTAAATTTCACCTCTACTAGGAGAACGATCTGTGGCTATCACAACAGCGTCCACTCGTTTGGGCACCGCGCCCTTTACCGAACAACAGCCTGTAGAAATGCGGCCTAGTGCGTCTGCTGATGAAGCGCAAGCTGTCATTTATGCTGCCTATCGGCAGGTGCTAGGAAACGACTATCTGATGCTTTCGGAGCGGTTGGTAGCGCTGGAATCTCTGGTGACTAGCGGAGCGCTGACGGTTAGAGATTTTGTTCGTGCTGTGGCCAAATCCGAGCTTTATAAAACAAAGTTTTTGTATCCTAATTTTCAAACTCGTGTAATTGAGCTGAATATTAAGCATTTGCTGGGACGTGCCCCTTATGACGAATCCGAGGTGATTGAACATCTCGATCGCTATCAGAATGAAGGCTTTGATGCTGATATTGATTCTTATATCGACTCGGAAGAGTATGAGGCTAATTTTGGCGATGGCATTGTGCCTTACTGCCGAGGTTTCGGGACGCAAGTGGGTCAAAAAATGGCAGGCTTTCCTCGGATGTTTAGTTTGTATCGGGGCTATGCGAATAGCGATCGCGCTCAAATCGCTGGGACCGCGTCTCGTCTGGCCAAAGACTTAGCGCAAGATAGCGTTTCTGCGGTTGTGCCACCGTCTTCGAGTACTGAGAGCAATGGCTGGGCCTATCGTCCGGCAAAAGGCGATAATAGCACCAACCGTGTCTTCGCTAGACCCAGCTCTACGACAGAACGCGGCAGCCTTTATCGTATTGAAATTGCCGGGCAACGCCGCCCTGGCTATCCGAGTATTCGTCGTAGTAATCGGGTACTGGTCGTTTCCTATGAGGCCTTGAACGATACTTTGAGAAGAATTAACAGTAGCGGCGGGCGGATCGCAAATATTAGCAAAGCCTAAGCAAGCTATTTCTTAGCGAGCGCTTTATAAGGAATAGCTGCAACGGGCAATGTCCAGTTAGCCACTCCAATTCTGTTGTTTAATCCCTTCAAGACTTTTTTGCCAGGTATCCATTATGTTAGGACAATGCGCCACCAGTACGGCCTCTAGCACAGACAACCGAATATTTGTGTATGAGGTTACTGGCCTGAGTCAAAACGAGATGACTGCTCGTCAGCGTTCACCTATTCGCAGTAGCCAGAACCAGTTTTTCCAGGTGCCCTTTCATCGCATGAATGAGGAGATGCGACGGATTACGATGCTAGGTGGAGAAATTGTTAATATTGCGCCGCTAGATGCAAGTAATTCAAGCGCGCAGGAGAAAGGTAGCAAGCAATCTGACGAGTCTGAAGAGGCTTCTGATGAATAGTCAAAGGCTTTTATGAAAGGCAGTATGCTTGGGCCCTTGCTAAAGTTTTTACTGAACGTTTCCTTTAGCCTAGCAAGCTCTTCTAGTAGGTGTTTATTGATACGCGTTTATTGAGTCGTCAAGTAGCTCAATAAACGCGTATTTAGGTAAGTTTGCTTGGACGGTTGAAGTATCTAGATGCCAAGTTTGAAGACTGTTCTAGAAACTATTCGTCACGATCTGGCGATCGCAGTTCGCGACTGCTGTTTTATTAATAAGAAGCCAGCGCCTAACCAAAATAGCAGTAATCCAGCTGTGATAAATAGTGTCGTGATCAATCCTAGCCTGGCAATGAGTGCTGGGGCCGCCGCCGTGAATAGCCCGCCGCCGACAATCGGTTCGAAGAATAGCTGTTTGTAGGCAAAGCTTTCAAACGCACCTGAGCGGTTCTCTGGATCAACCATGCGCAGTAGCAAGATGCCGGTTGCGGTAACGCCCATGGATTGGCCCAGGTCACCGATGGCTTTTTCAAACCAGTAGTCTGGGAAAATGCGCGGCGCGAAGAATAAGAAGAAAGCAATATTCCAGGCGATGCCAGCGATGCTGAGCGTGAGAAAGATGCCTAAGTTACCGCCAATCACCTGCAAAGAGATAGACGCTAAGGCCGCAACTACAACAACATCTAGCGCCATGCCCGCAATGTTTTTGGTCAGTCGGGGGATGATGAGCGCATCTAGATTTAAGCGCACCATAATGAGCTGTACTAAAATGCCGCCGATTAGGGCCATGGGAAATAGAGGCACGTACTCCATTACGGCAAAGCCTGTTTGTCCCCAGGTGAGGGCTTCTAGCAATACGAGTCCTTGCTGAATGATCCAGCCA
>CALDSK010000206.1 GCA_937911865.1 uncultured Synechococcus sp. | reverse complement strand
CAAACTCGCTGAGGTTGGGCGCATCGACCGAGACGACCAGACCGCCCTCGGGAATGACGCCGTTAGTGGCAAGAAAGGCGTGGGCCGAGACGGTGCCTTCGGCCTCAATCAGATAGTCGGGGCCGGTAAAGAGACTAACTTGGATCATGATCTTGAATTTTCTCCTGGGGTGCTGTTCAGATTGATTACGGTCAGTAAGCAGCGAATTGATCAAGGCGCAGCCTGAAGTCGCGCCAGCTCAGAAAGCTAGCGCAGGCGGTACCTATGAATTGCAGGGTCAAATTGAGCCGTCTAATCGGCGACGTCAAAAATCAGAAAACTCTCTGAGCACATGCAAAAAAAGAAGTTTGCCAAAAGGCATGTGGATTTTCCTCTAGCAAGGATTCACCGTGAATAGCAAAACCCTTGAGCAACTATTGAGAATAAAGCTCAATAATCACATCGAAATCACAGTACTACGGATCACTACATGGAAGGCGCGAAATACCGTTTCGGAAACGAAAGAAAACCGTTCTGGAAACATCGAAATTTATAGCTGGCACCGTATGAGCTTTTCTACAGGGTTAGCGGCTTTTCAAACAACCGCTAGGTAATTTTTAGCTCTACTGACAGTCGACAAGGGTTGAAAAACTGTGGCGGAAAAAGTAAGTTAATGTTTGCGTCTAACCTAGAAAGCGTTCCTTCTGCCGTCTACCTTTGACCTCGTGACTGTTTCCCTAAGCTGGTACGACTATCGTGATCAATTCAAAGCGCCGCAACAAAGAGAGCTGCATTTCGATCCAATAGATAAGCAAGATATAACCCGGCAGTACAAGGGACAGCTTGTGGAGGGATGGATGCGATGGATTCACCTACGAGATGGGATACATTTACTGATTGAGAAAACGCAAAATCTTGATCGGCTTCTAATAGAATGTCCTGAAACGGTGTGGCGGTTAACGTGGACTTTTATCCTTTCAGGCAAGCAGATAACCGTAGACTTCCCTTCTTGTAGAGACACTCTTTCAATAAATAAAGGAGGATTTTTTCTTCATGGTCACGGTCTCGTCCAATATTCTTATGATTTTACGGATCCAGGCCCCTTCTTTTTCTTTACAATTTATGTCCGGCCAGATGTGCTGCGTTCTTTCGTAGACGATGCATCAGAAGAATTACCGCAAGTCTTTGAACATTTAATCCGACCCAATGAGCGGCCTTGCTACAAGCGGGCTGGTGAAACATCCCCAATTATGAATGCCCTGCTACAGCAAATCCTCCAGTGTTCCTACCAAGGACTGACCAAGCGAATGTATATAGAGGGCAAAGTAATAGAACTGCTGGCGTTGCTAATGGAAGAGGAAGCCGATATTCACGAGGGCAACGCTCAAGCTAGCGTACTCGATCTCGACTACCGCGATCGCATTCACTACGCTCAAGAAATCTTGATAAAAAACTTGAGCAGCCCACCCTCACTGATGGAGTTCGCACGTCAAGTCGGGATGTGACTCCAATCTTAAACGAGGCTTCAAAGAGGTCTTCGATACCACCGTATTCGGTTATTTGCGCGATCGTCGTTTAGAGAGAGCCCAGCAGTTGCTGTTAGAGCCGTGGATGACGGTGACTGAGGCGGCACATACCGTCGGTTATGAGAGCCGTTCTTCTTTTGCCACTGCCTTTAAACAAAAGTACGGGGTGAGCCCAAAGGCTTATAAAACGCCATTCAGGAAGTAGGAATGCCTCGACCACGTTTAGCCTATGGCTCAACTTTTGCGGTCTTTTCAATTAGACGCAGCTGAGGCATTCTAAAGCCGACAATGCCGACCAACAGCATCGCGATCGCGCTCCCCGCAAACAGCAGCGCCATCCCGGCCCCTGC
>CALDSK010000205.1 GCA_937911865.1 uncultured Synechococcus sp. | reverse complement strand
GCCAATGCCAGCAGCTCCGGCACCCACAATCACAACGTCATAGGACAGCTTTATTTGAGATTGGTTCACGCTGGTTTACCCGGACAACGAGACTATTAGAATGATAATCATTATCAAAACATCAGTCCAGTGGCTGTCGGGCCGTAGTTATACGGACAGACTAATGGCGTTGTCCGCTTTAGCTAAGTCACTCAGCGCAAATCCATACAACGGGCAAATTGCGAGGCGCACTCGCCCGCACCGCGTTGATGCCTATGATTTCAATGCCTAACACTTTTTGATAAAGAAACAATATTGCGTTCAGGGCTTGATTTTGGGTGGCCGCCGCGACCTGTTGATTGACTGCCAAATCGCTCAGGAATGCCTCAATCTCAACCCGTCCCATCTCTCTAGGTTGGCGTTTTTGATGGAACAAAATGTAGCGCTTTATCCATTGGACATATGTTTCTTCGGTGCGGTAAGCATAATGCCGCAGACGCATGACCTCACGGACTTGCTCTAGCAGCTTCTTCGGTTTTGGTTCCATAAATTTTCAGGCAGACTCAGTAATCAAAGTGTCGAAAGGCACACAATGGTCTTTTTGTACTATATCTGAAAATATGTGGAAACTTTCTCGCGATCGAGCGGAATCGGAATAATATGCAGAAAGTTTCTCGCGATTTACCTAGATCTGCTTGATCGTAAGAAACTTTCTCGCGATCCACCCGAATCGGGATGATATACGGAAACTTTCTGTCTAATAACATTGTTAGCCTGCCGAGTTGTTTGTTGAGGCTGTTGCTACAAGCATATCTATAGAAGCCATAGACTGACTGACCAAAAACTGTGTATTAGAGTCGAATCGTCAGGATAATATCCGATTTCATGAAATTTTAAAGCTTACTGAAGACATCGCCGAATGCCTGTAGCTATGATTAATCGCTACAGTTTTCCTCAATATGTTTAGTAACGAGCTTAACCCTGAGCAAACTGCGATTACTAGCCACACTGAAGGTGCAATTCTAGTGCTTGCTCCAGTTGGTACAGGTAAAACTCGTGTGTTAGCTGAGCGAGTCTTACGTGCGATCGATGATGGCGTTTCTCCTAAACGTATCCTCTGCTTAACATTTACAAATCGAGCCGCCAAGGAAATGAGTGAGCGGCTATCCAGTTTCTGCCCAGACCAGTTTCAAGATCTAACAATCAAAACCTTTCATGGATTGTGTGCTTTTATCCTCAGAAGTGAAGCCCGCGAGTTTGGGCTACCAGCAGATTTTGTAGTCTATGATGATGCCGACTGTATTTCATTAGTCAAAGAAGTTTTTAATTTATCTGATGAATATGAGGCTAGACAATTATTTTTTAGCTTAGCTAATTGCAAAGTTGAAGCTGTGAGAGATGCCTTATCGTTGCATAATTTAGCTGAAAATTTATACGCTCCTCTTGGAAGTCATGTAGCAAAACTTGCTACACAGTATCAAGCTGTTCTTCAGAATCGCCATGCTTTAGACTTTGCTGATCTTGTTTTTTATTTGCGTTTGATGTTCACGCAAGAGCAAGAAATTAGAGAGCGTTGGCTACATAAGTATGATTTTGTTCAAGTAGATGAGGTTCAAGATACTCACTTGTCAGAATATAGAATTGTTAGACACTTAGCTAGAAGAACTGGCAATCTAGCAATGATTGGTGATTTGGATCAAACTATTTATCAATGGAGAGGATCTGAACCAGAGAAAGTTATTCAGCGATTTCGTCAAGACTTTAGCCCTACAATATATTCTTTAACCTGGAACTACAGATCAACAAAGACTTTGCTAAATGCGGCTTCTGGTTTCGCTGATTCATTTGAGGAACGACAAACAAAGATTAAACCAGCACCTGAATGTGAGGTAGGGAAACTGATTCAAGTGCATTGTGCGAGTCATGAAATAGCTGAAGCAGAATGGATTGCTCAAAAAATTCAACAACTGGCTGATCATGAAGAAGATTATGATTATAGTCGAGTTGCAATTCTCGCTCGTAGTCATAAACGAACAGAAGTTGTAAGCCAAACCCTAGAGCGCATGAATGTTCCTTGCGTTACGGTTGAGCAATTTCAATTCTTTATGCGCCAAGAAGTAAAAGATGCACTTGCTTATCTATGTCTCATTATCAACCCTTTTGATACTGGTGCTATGCGTCGGATATTACTGCGCCCCAGGCGTGGAATTGGCGACGCAACAATCAATGCGGTTATTGAAGAGGGTAGAGACTGTGGCTTTAATTTGACAGATATGGCTTTAACTCAAACTTTTGAAGATGGAGACCCTTTTAGTACATTATTAGAAGCGTATTCTTCAAAAGCTATTACTGTCTTTGATGTAGAGACAACAGGTTTTTCTATTGACCAAGATGAAGTCGTTGAAATTGCAGCTATTCGTTTGGTTAGAGGGAAAATTAAAGCTGAATTTCATGCTTATATTGTCAATAATGTAAGCGTTGGTGATTCAGAACGAATACATGGCTATAGTGATTTATTTTTGGCAGAATTTGGACGCTCAGCCGAAGATGTTTTTGCTGATTTTTTTGATTTTTCTGAGGATTCTATACTAATCGGCCATAACGTAAGTTTCGACATCAAAATGGTAACGGCTCATGCACAACAAGTTGGAATCAATGTCCCAAAACTAAAATGGGAAGATACTTTGGTACTGGCAAACCGTTTTATTGAATCTGATCGTTACAGTCTAGAAGTATTAGCTCAGAATCTAAACCTTCAGCATCTACCTAGCCATAAGGCAATGGATGATGTAAGAACAACAATTGATTTATTAATATTTCTCATGCCATTAGTTGAATGTAAGGCAGATTACCGACAAGCTTTGACATATCGATATGGAGAGTTTTTTGAAATAATTGCTCATCAGATGGAGCATTGGCGTAATATTAGCCAATCACTTAGGCCTGCTAACTTATTAGAAAAACTGCTAGTTGAGTCTGGCCTATTCGAGTATTATCAGGCGGAAGAAAGCCGTTTTGAAAATCTTTTCTCTCTCGTCAATTTTTTCCAAGATTGGGATGACCTTAATCTTCATCCTGATACAGCTTTGCGTAGCATCCTTGAATTCACGGCTCTTGCAAAGAATTTAGACCAAGTTTCCCAAGATAACAATCAAATTCCTATCATTACTGTACATCAATCCAAAGGATTGGAGTTTGATAGTGTTTTTATTGCAGGTGCTACCGAAGACGAATTTCCAAGTTTCTTGAGTGTTCGCAATAACAACATAGAGGAGGAGAAAAGATTGTTTTATGTTGCTATAACAAGAGCGAAGAAGAACCTCTTCATATCGTCTCATGCTAAAGATTCTCAAGGCTACTCTAAATATCATAGTCGATTTTTAAACAGCATTCCCAAGGAGTATACTCTGTGAACTATACAGAACCCAGATATTACACCTTTCATTCTAGGATCGTTGAAGTTTATCAAACTGTCCATCAGTGGATTGACACTAATGTTTCAGAGGCCAGTGGCTATAGGGATTTACCGTACAAAAATTTGAAACAAAAAATTTTAGCAACTGATTGGAAAAATATTGCCTTCCAATATTATGCTCTTTTCCCGACACATTATTTTAAGGCTATTTATACTCTAGATACTGTTATAGGAGAAGAGAGGCTTTTAAGCTGGTTAAGACATCAACAAAAAATTTGCCTACTAGACGTTGGTTGTGGCGGCGGCGCAGCTTCTGTTGCTTTTGTAGATTCAGTTATTCGATTAAAAGAGCAAGGGAAATTAACAAAAGATATTAATGTCCTCCTTATAGGCGTTGACCCAACCACTAGCGCTATTGGGTTATACATCCAGACTATAGAAAAACTAAAAGAATTAACTTCTGATTTGATTAATCTAGAATTCAAGTTTGTTTTTGAAGGTTTCCCGAATGCAGTAAGTTCTATTGAACGATACCTGAAAGAAGATTTGGAAATATCTAAGCTTCCAGGTTTGTCTAATACTTTAGTAATGCAGCTAAATGTAATTTCCCCCTTTAGTCAAAATTATAGAAATCGTCAGGCGGAATTTGATAGATTAAGAGCAATAGGAATAGATGTTGATAATTCCTCTGTGGAAAGTGATTCAGGTCTTGGAACTGCTGAAGCTCAAGCTTATAAGCAATTAATAGAAAGTGTTCCGGTTGATGTGATGCATATTGTCACAATTGGAACCAAGAATATGGAAAAGCAAGTACAGGAAGGAACAAATAGTGAAACCACTCTTGAACAGAGAATTCAAGAGATGTCAGTCACATTAAGACAAATTATTTCGAATAGACACTCTATAGATCACGTTGACTCGGCAAATCATGTTGTTCATTTTGAAAATCCTCCAAGTTGTCATTGGCGTGATAAAGGTGTAACACGATACCACACAGACTTTTATATTGATTTTCAAACGATTTATAATGTTGATCGAGAAGACGACGAGGATTGGATTGGAATTATCAGTCTCGAAAATCTTAGACTAGCCTGGGCAAGAGCACGAAATAATTTATTTCGAGAGACACTATGCGACGAAACTGAAATTCGTCTGTTTGATCTAAATCTTGAATTACGTCTAGATGAACTGCAAGAGCAATTATGTGCATATGCTACTGACGTAGCTCTGACTGATGAAATGGTTTCATATACAGTCCCAAAAAACCTGACGGTTACACGTCCAAAAGGGCTTTCACGCATTGAAGAAGAAATTTTATCAGTAGCCATCATCCAGAAGTTAGGAGATAAAGCTTCAAAATTGAGAGGAAGTAGTTATGCCTACAGGCTTTCTGGCAGATATGGCAATCGAGACACAGAATATTTATATGAATACTGGTTCAATGCCTACTGTTATTACATGAGAAAAGCGAGAGATAGCGCCAGAAATTATCTCAATGGAGCAATTCTGAAAGTAGATATCCAATCTTTTTATACAAAAATCATTCAGGATCAGCTTTGCAATGAACTTTCTAGAGAGTTAACAGTTAGTGAACGAGTTCGTTGGTTAATTCGCTTATTACTTTCTAAAGACATTGATGAACATGATTTGGGTCAAGGCATTACTCAAGGCAGTCTTGGTTCTGGATTTTATTCCAATATTTATTTGACTTCTGTAGATACAAAATTTGGCAACGGTAATGAATGGGGTGTTGAACTTCATCGATATGTTGATGACATGATTTTAGTCATCCCAAATTCAGAAGACATAGACACTGTTGAAGAAACCTTGAAGGCAGAACTTAGTGTTTTAGGGTTAAACCTGAACGACTCAAAGACAGAAAAGATTGATGTACCTACTTTTTTAGGACAATCTGATGAAGATAATTACTTAGAAAGTCTGAGTGCAAGATTTGACAGTGTTGTTAATCCGCTTTGGATCTTAAATTCAGGACATAGAGCGATCTTTGCAAGCTCTTATCATAATGATGCTCAATGGTGGCACAATATTGAATGTTATCAGCAATGTTTAAAGGCCATAAGTATTTATAAGAACGCAACAGATTTGAGTCGAAGCATATATAAATATTTATTTAACGCTAAAAAACGCGAACGAGATTTGGCACAGCAAAAAGAAGTTCTAGAGCTTGAAGGAGAGCTAGAAGCAACACAACCACCAATCGAAGACTCTAATAGCGAAATTCTTCAATGGGCTAATAATTTTGCTAATGCTAATGCTCTCTGGGTAAACTATAAAAATGAGTTGCGGCAGGAACTAGTTGTTCTATTTCAAGATAGTTGGCAGCAACTACGTGATTCAGATGCTGAAAATCCTAATGAAATCCGACGGTTGCAACGATATATTCGTTTTGCGTTATTTAGACTATCAGTTTTGGGGCTTGAAAATATCCTGACTCCGCTCATGGAGATTTTGCGTGATTCCTTCTGGATTATTCGTGATCCTATCAATGCTCTAGAAAGCCTCGCTCGACAAGGCTATCATACTGAAATTAGAAGCTTATTGAGACATTATCAAGCTCTGCAACAGCCTTGTGAATATCTGAAAGCGATCACAATCAGAGCTATGCGTTTTCTACCTGATATTAATGCTGACGAATGGGAAACAATTGTTAGCATTGCAACTGTCACTGATGGTTCTGGAAGTTTTATCGAAAAACTAATGGCGACTGAAACTTGGCTATATCTCGGACATAGGTATAGCGATTTTAGGCAAGATCATCATATTGAAGCTGTAAAAATGGCTCTTTTATTTGAGCCACCTCCGCCAAGTCGATTAGAGAAAAATTACTTACTTATTTTGGGACAGTTTGAGCTCGCTGCAGTGCAGGATTTCTCAGTAAATTCCAATGATCCGATGCTTGAAATAGCTAGGGATATCGCATTACAAGGCAATCCATCTGAAATCTTTGATCTGCCAGAGCTTAAAATTCTTCGGGAGAACTACTACAGTGGTCAAGCTCCTACCGATAACGAAGAGGGATCGCCTTAAAGTAATCAAATCAATCAGGAAAAGAAAGTTATTTTGCCAATTGACATCGGCTAACACTGCGTTGGTGCGGCGGAGCAAAAACCATCAACTACAATTCAAGATGCTGACCGCCGCACAACTCCAACGTTAGGCTGAAGTGCTTGGTGTCAAGTAGATAGACGTTGAGTTGGTAGCTAGTAGCTGTGCCAGCATAGAAGTCGGCCAGTGACAGAAATCGAGATGAGTGGGATTGATCGCAAAATCATCCTTGATCGTCGGCACTTAGCCAAGCACTTGCCGAATACTCCCCAAAGCGATCGTCTCATGCGGCGAGGGAGAGCAGCCCACGTCTTCAACGATGAAAACACCCTGCTCCGAGTCGCGCAAGCTATCATCTTGGAAGGTACTCACACAGGTTTTTTCAGAGGATATGATCGCTACGGGTTGATGTTCGCCGAGGCTATTGGCGTCCGCATCGACCCCACTGGCTCAAAGATTCCTTTGTTCTATGGTGAGGTAAAGATTGATGCAGACAACAAATACCACCCCATCCCCCGCACCCAGCCTAGCGAAGAATAACTGGAACTTTCTGGAAGTTTGGGTTGACCCTATGCAGTCACCCCCTTATCTCCTCATGCTTTTGGGAGATAAATCGGGTCATTGTCAGATTTTTGATCCTGCCAAACAGTACAAGTTAGTTAAAGGTTGTGAGAGTTACGCTCAAGCTCAGCTTTGGTTACTTGAGGATGAGTATGAACCGCTGGAAGGTCGCTTGTCGGAAGCTGAGTTATAGAAACGACTTCTGTGAAAGGCTTGGCGCTAGATAACTTCGCCACCCGAACCCGACTGAACTGATCGGACCTCATCAAATTTTAGGCGGGGGATAACTTCATTCGCTTACTGCTCTAGCAGGCGGGGCATCAACTCCACCAGATTGCAGGGCCGATGGCAGGCATCCAGTTGGTCGTTAATCAGGGCATTCCAGCCAGTGCGGCAAGCTCCCGATGACCCTGGCAAGCAAAAAATGTAGGTGCCGTTGGCGACCCCCGCCAGGGCGCGGGACTGCACCGTGGACGTCTTAATCTCCTGGTAAGACACCATCCGAAAGATTTCGCCAAAGCCGGGGAGTTCTT
>CALDSK010000204.1 GCA_937911865.1 uncultured Synechococcus sp. | reverse complement strand
CAAAGCGAATAAACGACACCACGCTATGGCGATTATCGCTGCAGTCCACCCACTCAAAGCCGTCTTGAGAAAAGTCTTGCGTATGTAGCGAAGGCTCCCTGCGGTACAGCGTATTCAGCCGCTCAATACAGTGCTTCAAATTCTTGTGCTGGTCAAACTGGAGCAAATGCCACTCCAAATCCCCCCACACATTCCACTCACTCCACTGACCAAACTCCATCCCCATAAACAGCGTCTTCTTACCCGGATGCGCATACATATAGGTATACAGCGCTCTCAGATTCGCCATCTTCTGCCAGTCATCGCCCGGCATCTTGCCGATCATATGGCTTTTACCGTGCACCACCTCATCATGAGAAAGCGCCAGCATAAAGTTCTCGCTAAACGCGTACCAAATGCTAATCGTCACATTGTTCTGATGGAACTGACGGAACCAGTGGTCCATCTCAAAGTAGTCGAGCGTGTCATTCATCCAGCCCATATTCCACTTCAAGTTAAAGCCCAAACCACCTACATAGGTAGGCCAGGAAACCATCGGCCAAGACGTAGACTCTTCCGCAATCGAAAGCGCGCCCGGATAGTAGCTAAACAGCACGTGGTTCACCTGCTTCAGGCACTCAGCCGCTTCAATATTTTCACGGCCACCATACTCATTCGCCACCCAGGCACCCGGCTCACGGTTGTAATCCAGATACAGCATAGAAGCCACTGCATCTACCCGAATACCGTCGATGTGGTACTTATCAAACCAAAAGAGCACATTGGCAATTAAAAAGTTACGAACCTCATTCCGGCCATAGTTAAAGACCAGCGTGCCCCACTCTTTGTGCTCCCCCTTACGCGGATCGGCGTGCTCATACAGATGAGTACCATCGAAGAAAGCCAGCCCGTGAGCATCTTTCGGAAAGTGCCCAGGCACCCAGTCCACAATCACCCCAATGCCATTTCTATGGCACTGGTCAACAAAATACATAAAATCTTCTGGCGTACCGTAGCGCGACGTCGGCGAAAAGTACCCCGTCACCTGATAGCCCCAAGAGCCATCGAACGGATGTTCCGCGACAGGCAACACCTCAATATGGGTAAAGCTCATCTCCTTAACGTAGGGAATCAGCTTATCTGCCAGCTCTCTATAGGTCAGAAAACGAGCCCCCGGCTTCAGGTCGGCAACCGTCACTACCGGCGCATCTGTCCCATCTGCATTCTTCGCTGGTTCAGCAGAAGACTCGTGCAGCCAAGATCCCAAATGCACTTCATACACAGAAATCGGCTGTGTCATTTGGTCAGTTTGACGGCGATGATCCATCCAGTCACTGTCTTGCCACTGATACTTATCTAAATCAGCAACAATAGAGGCGGTATCAGGTCGCACTTCCCGATAAAAACCGTAGGGATCGGCCTTCTCGTAAATGTGACCGTCATTATTTTTAACTTCGTACTTATATTTCGCGCCTTCTGTCAGCTGAGGAATAAACAAATCCCAAATACCGCTTGGGCCTTTGCGCATCTGATGCCGACGGCCATCCCAGTTATTGAAGTCACCCAAAACTGACAGATTACGAGCATTAGGAGCCCAAACCGCAAAATACACACCCGCAACGCCCTCTATCGTGACGGGGTGTGCACCCATTTTTTCGTAGATACGGTGGTGGTGACCCTCTGCAAACAAATGCTCATCAAACCCCGTAATTACCGGAGATTTAAACGCATAGGGGTCGTAAATAACATGCTCGTTAGGGCCTTCCTTATAGCGAATTTGGTAGTTAGCCAGCTCGTCTTCATTGAGCACAGTCTCAAAAAATTGAGGGTGCTGCTCGTTTTCCATCGCATATTCTTTTCTCGCCTCTGGAAAAACGACCCAAGCCATATCGGCATTAGGTAAATACGTACGTACCGCCCAAACCTTTTTGCCGTCTTTGTCTATTGCATGTGGACCCAAAACCTCAAAAGGATTTTGGTGTTGGTTCCGAACAATCCGCTCGATTTGTTCAAGAGCAATCGTTGACGACATATAAATGACCTAAATTCGTAAGTAAGTTTTGTCGGGTAGTTGCAGCCTTAAAGCTGCTCCAAAAGCTGCTTAAATGCTTACTCGCACTTCAAGCTTTACTAACGGCTATCACCTTTTTTTGATATAGCTGTTAGCTTAACAAAGCTTAGTAGGTTTAAGCGAGTTTTCGTTGACAGCAAGAGGCAGCGAGCAAAAAACAGGCGTTTTACAGTAATGAACTACAGAAAAGGAATAATAGGCTTAACAGCGCGTCTAAACTCTAAAAGAAAAATCAGATAGCGCAGATCCTCACTGACTAACGGCGTCCCTGCTGAGTCTGCTAGCTCAGCCTGAAGCTGAGCATAGTCTGCCGCACTCATCACTTCACCGGTCAAAGGCGACCTCGCTTCTGTGATGATTTCCGTTCGCAAAATTTCTTCTGGAATCTCTTCTGCACTCTCAGGGACCTCAACTAATACATCTGGAGCAGCAGAAACCGTACCCGAAGGCCCCCCTAATGAACTTGCAAAAGCAGGTGTTCGCTGGGAGAACGCTGCGCCCAGCAGCATAGCCACACTCAACAGATTCAGCAAAGGACGACCGCAAACCCTAAAGCCATACAGTTTCAGGCCATAAGGATGAGCAATACGGAAAATAGACCTACGGTTATCTTTCACGACAAGGGAAGAGCTGGCTAAGTAATTTTTCATGCGATTCCATAGCTGACTGTATCGTATTGACGTCTCTATCTAGCGAACGAAACAACGCATAAAGCAGGTCCTACAGTGATGACTCTGTCATAGGTCAACTTTTATCAAGACAGCCCTACGGACGTTTCAAGACTCACCAGGCAATAGCAGTAGCTACAAGGGTCATCTCAAAAGAACACATACAGCTGGAAAGACACATACAGTAGTGTCCCATGAGCCATCAGCATCCCTGAGCAATTGGTTTAGATTGATGCTTGTTGATATCTATCACAAACCTGCCATAGGACTATCTGCCACAAAACTGTAGAGTCATAGGATTACAGAGTCATAGGACTGTTATAGGACTATAGAGCCGTAAAACTATGGAGCAGTACATCGACAGAGCAGTACATCGACAAAGTAGACTACTATCTGCCTAACAAAAGGCGGAACTGTCGACAGATATCCCTGCCAACGTTAACAAGATAAAGAGCGCAGCTATGAAATTCAAATCAGGGACACTCCCTAAAAAGGTCACCCAGGGGCTCATAGCAGCCGCTGCACTGACAGGCGTAGCAGGAATTGCCCATCAGGCGGCCCTGGCGCAAACGCTTCTACAGCAGGAGGGCACTTTGGCTCCTATGGAAGACGCTTATCCTTTTGATGGTGAAGCGGGCCAGACCATGACCATCGAACTACAGAGCGAAGAGTTCGACACCATTTTGCTGCTAAGGGGTCCCGACGGCGAGGTCATCACCTCCAATGACGACTACGGCGGCACGCTCAACTCTACGATCGTGTTCGAGCTACCTGAAGCAGGAACCTACAGCGCCGTTGCCAGCTCCTTCTCTGGTCAGGGCGGCAGTTACGAAATCGAAGTTCGTCCTGCTAGCGAGTACGAAAAGGTCTTCAGCCGCGCCTACGACCTTTCTATCTCGGAAGACTACGCTGATTCTATTGAAGCCTACACCGCTGCCATCGAAATTGACGATACCGACCCAGGCGCCTACCTTGGCCGGGCAGAAGCCCTGATCAACCAGGCATACATCAATGCCAACGCCGACATCAGCGGCCCCAACGACTTACCCCAAGAAACCATTGACGCCGTCGTCAGTGATTACTTACAAGCTGCCGACCTGCTAGACCAGCAGGGCCAAAGCGGTCCCGCAGCCTCCCTCCGTGAGCAGGCAGAGTATTTCACAGGCGAGCCTGGTTCTGGTGCTACGCCTGATGTACCCGGCGCTGAGGGTGAACCTGACGTAATGCCCGAAGAACCAGATGAGGTAATGCCAGATGAGGTAGAACCAGATGAGATGATGCCTGTAGAACCAGACGGTGGTACTGGCGATGGCGCAACGCCGCTGCCAGAATCATCTGACGAGCCAGAAGCAGCTGAATAAAACACTCTGAGCAACAGAAGTTCTTTACTACATCTGTTCCTGCTTATCCTCCAAACCCCCTCTTATTAAGACAATAAGAGGGGGTTTGACTGCATAGCGGTAGCGGCCCTAAGCAACTCGGTAAAATCTATAGAACTGTAATCACCTTCCCGTTATCACTAGCTAATACAAAACATTTAGTAAAACCGTACAGTCTAGTTTCTAAGGCAATGACAGAGAACTCTACAGACGCTAGACAAGCAAGCTTCCGTCAACTAGGCGCAGACATCGCTCGCATGAGCAATGCACAGCTGCAACATTTGGTTGTAGATAGCAAGGCATGTTTAGGTCACGGGTTATCTCGGATTATCACATTGGATCAATCCAAAGTTTTCGTCAAACGGATTCCAGTGACCGATCTTGAATACGAAAACTTCCTATCAACCCAGAATTTCTACGCCTTGCCCAATTACTGTAGTTACGGCCTCGGCTCTATTAGACTAGGCGTCTTTCGCGAACTGATAGTTCACCTTAAGACAACTCATTGGGTTTTATCCAAAGACATCAAAACTTTTCCGCTGCTGTACCACCATCGTCTAATGCCAATCTCTGGCCCTCGTATGGAGATAGATGAAAATTGGCTGAACAGCTTTGTTGAACGCTGGGGCCAAAGTAAACAAGTAAGGCAATACGTAATCGACAGGGCATCAGCAAATCACGAACTGATGCTATTTCTCGAATACATTCCTCATGTTCTAGCTTCCTGGTTACCTAAAAATCCTGGACAGCTACAAAAAGTTCTTCAGCAGCTTTGGATGACGGTTTCATTTCTCAGGCAGAAGGGAATTGTTCACTTCGATGCTCACTTCCACAATATCCTTACCGATGGAGACAGCATCTATCTCACAGATTTCGGACTAGCGGTCGATAAACACTTTGCACTATCAGAAAGTGAAGTAGTCTTCCTTCAGAAAAATACACTCTACGACTATGCAGAAATTCTGCGAAACCTCGATCATCTTCTCAGAGAAACTTACCATTCGTGCTCCGAACATGAACGAAAAGCAGTACAAACCAAATATGGAATAGAGAAGTCTTTAGAAGGCTACTCGCTTGGTACAGTACTACTTAGCCATCTTGAACAAATTCAGACTGACGGCACTATAAAACTAAATGAGTCTGATATTGCCAGCATTTTGAAATATCGCAGCAGCATAATACTCGCTAGAGAGTTTTATACAGAAATATGGCACAACAAACAGAAAGATACAGAATTTCCCACAAGAGAGTTTAAGGCATTGCTGGAGTCATGTGGAATCATCGACATCCCGCTTGCACAAAAAATACCAGCCCCTTAATACAAGGGCTGGTACACCAAGTCATCTAAGCAGCGTCATCCAAGCAGAGTCATCTAAGCAGCTTTTCCGAGCAAAGCACTAAGACCAGAAGCTTAAGACCACAAACGACTAACCGCTTCCACAATCGCCGGAACCGATTCCGCCTTCTCCGCATCCGTCTTCAAAAAGCCCAAGTCAGGCTGAGCATCATTCTTATTGTTCAAAATCAACAGCGCCAAACTAGCAATATCGACCAAACGGTCATTGTCTTCGCCCAACATGCCACGCAAATCAGGCAGTGCAGGCGCAGCCTGACGTCCTAAATAGGTCAAGCCCAAGGCAGCCAGCTCACGTGTTTCCACATCACCATCAGACAGCGCCGAAACCAACGTCGGCAAAATCAAGCTACTGTCTTCAGTCAATACCCAAATTGCATCAGCAGCGTACAGCCGAGTCAGCATATCATCGCTCTCAAGCGCAGCGGTTAAACCAGGCACTGACTGCTGACCAATCTTAGTAAGACTACTGGCAATAGTCTGATTCACACCTGAATCTTCACCCAGCAACGCTCTAGACAAGGCCGGAATCGCCACATCTGCTAGCGAACCAAAGTCGCCCAGCGATTCAGCTGCCGCCTTACGCACCTCACTATCACCATCGTTGAGCGTCTCTGCCAAAATCGGCACAGTAGATTCCAAAATCAGATCGTCAACCTGATCGTACTGATGGATATCACCAATCAGTGTCGCCGCTGTTTTCTTCGCCAGCGCATTAGCAGCCTCGTTCTCTAGCAGATCACCTAACGCTGGCACCGCATCAGAGCCCACGCCGACCAGTGCATCTGCTGCAACATCTTTCACCAGACCTGATTCGTTTTGGACAGCGGCCACCAGCAAATTAATCAGCACGCTCTGGTCGAGTCCCACCTGCGCCAGTGTACTGGTCGCCAGTGCGCGAACCAGCTCGTCATCATCTTTCAGAACGTCTATTAATTCAGGCGTGGCCGCTTCTGCCTCGGGCCCAATTTCATTTAGAGCATAGGCCGCAGCGGCTCTGGCAGGTGCACTGTCAGATTTTAAGGCCTCTGTTAGTTCTGGTACCGCATCGGCACCGCCTGTTGCCAGCTTATCAGCAGCAGATTTACGTGTGTCTGCATCTGGGTTGCTCAATAGAGCGACAAGCTCTGAAAATTCGTCGGTTGGTGTTTCAGTCGTCGGTGTTTCAGTCGCTGGCGTTTCAGTCGCTGGGGCTTCTGGATTGACAGGACCTGGGTTGGGGTTAGCCGCGATCGCAGGTACATATTCAGAAGCGATCGCACTAGCTTGTCCACTGCTCACCAAAGCCTGATAGGCGATCGCCGCAATCTCCGCCCTAGTCGCATTCCGATTCGGATTCAACTGCTGCACATTGGGGTAGTTCACTGGCAGCTGATTTTCTGTAGCGGTGGCGATCGCATCCACCGCCCAATCTGGAATCTCCCCCCTATCAGTAAATGCAGCTAGCATCTCAGCATCCGCATCCGACGTATCAATGCCCAGCCCACTGGTCAAAGCCACCAGTACCTCTAGGCGGGTAATTGGCTTCTCTGGGCCAAACGTTCCATCGTCGTAACCACTCAAAAAGCCCTTCGCATAGGCCGAAGAAATCGCCCCTGCGGCCCAGTGATCTTCAGGGACATCATCAAAGGTAATAGGCGCACGCGTTGGTGGCGTAGGAAAGCCACCGCTCAAGACAGACGCAAACTGAGCCCGCGTCATCTGTTCATCGGGGCGGTAGGTACTGTCAGGGAAACCGCTAATAATATTCGCTTCGGTTAGCGCCTGTACGTAAGAACTCGCCCAATAGTCGCTATCAATATCCATAAAGCGGTTTTGGGCCGCGGCCGGTAGCGTAATGGATAGACCAATAGCGAAGGTACTAGAAAGTGTGATCGCGCGATTAACGTAGTTGTGGTTAGCAAACATGACGAAGTCCTGATGTGAGGGAGGTCACTAATGTGCTAGCAGAATATCCCATTGAACCTATTGCAAACCAGCGTGCAAGGTCGGTTAGAAATTTGGCTAGCAAAAAGCTGCAGCTATCGCGTCTAGCCGCAGCTTTCATTACTAAAACTTCATCCAGCCACTGCATTGGCACATAAGGCCGCTGTCGAGCTTTAGTCGAGCTTTAGTGAGCTTTATAAGGCCAACAGCTGCACTAGCCGCTACTTAACGGCGTTTGCCTTCAAATCATCTATGCTCAAGTACTTCACTGCTGCTACATTAGTTGCTTCCAACACCACAGGCGGTGCCACACCATCTTCTAGCGCCTCTTTCCAGCGAGTCGCACACACACACCATCTATCACCAGGCTTCAAGCCAGGAAAGTTAAACTCTGGCCGAGGCGTACTCAGGTCATTCCCCTGCGCTTTCGTGTAGCTCAAAAACGCTTCTGTCATTTCGGCACATACAACGTGAGCGCCCGTATCTTGCGGACCCGTATGGCAAGACCCGTCTCGGTTGAATCCAGTCATCGGATCCGTGCAGCAAGGCTTTAACCGCCCGCCCAAAATATTGTCGCTAACAGGCATAACGCTGTTCCTTTTCTTACAGTTGATAGGTCAAAAACTAGTGATAGGTCAAAAACTAGCAGATCAAAACTAGCAGGTCACAATCGCACCCGTCATGCTCATTCGCAACAGATGAGTAACAACACCTATTGTTATGACTACTCATCCAGATTTATCGCGCTGACTTTACTGTACAGACTTAGCCTCTCGCACCGCCGCAGTATATTGAGTCGGGACAACCACCAAAAACAACACCCACCAGCCTAACACCAGCACCACCACAGGCAGCGTTATCAGCAGCCGATGCAGCAGCAGCCATGAGCCCAGCGAAACGGCTACTCCAGTCAACACAATTGACCAGGGTTGACACCACCATGGCTTCATTTGCCACATCGAATCCGGCAGAGACGTCAAATCCAAAGTGTCAGAGGAAGACTCAGAAAAAGTCTCAGCGTCTGATGTATTTACGTTGAATGCGTCAGCCCCTTCAGCCATCACTTCACCTCTCCTATAATCTCAACTGGCTCAATCTCATCGGCAGGCTCAAACCCAAAGAGCTGAGCATAAAAAGACAGCTCCGCATCCAAAGCCCGTTTAATATTCTCCGCCTTTCTAAACCCATGCTGCTCTCCTTCAAACAGCAAATAGGCGACCGGAATCCCCTTGGCCTTCAGCGCGTTAACCATTTCCTCAGCCTGATTCGGCGGCACAATCTTATCTTCAGCCCCCTGCAAAAAAATAATCGGACAAGAGAGTTGATCTACCGCGTTAATCGGAGACCTCTCTTCGTAAACTGCTTTTTTCTCAGGATAAGGGCCCACCAAACTGTCTAAATACCGAGACTCAAACTTATGGGTCTCTGCCGCCAAGCTCGACATATCGCTCACCCCGTAATAGCTCGCGCCAGCCTTAAACACCTCTCGAAATGTTAACGCCGCCAGCGTCGTATAGCCACCTGCACTACCGCCATCAATAGCCAACCGATCTCTATCCGCCTTGGCCTGCTCTACCAAATACAGCGCCCCATTCGTCGCATCGTCCACATCGACAATACCCCAGCGCTTTTTCAGCCGATTGCGATAAGCGCGGCCATATCCCGTACTGCCGCCATAGTTTACATCTAGCACCGCAAACCCGCGACTCGTCCAATATTGAATTGAGGGATTCAGCGCACTAGAAGCCGCCGCCGTCGGTCCGCCGTGAGTCTTCACCAGCAGCGGCGGACGCTCACTCACCAGCGTTTCGTAGTCTTTGTTCTGTGGACGATAATAAATGCCATAAGCATTCAGGCCACCCGTCGTGGGGAAAGAAATCACCTCAGGTTCAGAGAGATAGCCCGCATCAATTTCAAGCGTGCTAGATTTTCGCAGCACCGTTGTTTGCAGCGTCTCCAAATTTAGCCGTACCAGTTCACTGGGCCTGTCGGTACTCGCCCCTAAGAAAACAGCAAATCCCTGCCCCACCTGTAGGCTACCAATCCCACAGTAAGAAATGTCCAGCTCATCCATCGACCGGTCCCGCGTATCCAATCGAGCCAGCTTTCTAATCCCTTTCTCCGAATACGTACATAAAATAGTCGTATTGTCTTCAAAGCCATAGCTACTTTGACCAAAGCTCCACTGCGGCCCTGAAAACTCCGCTTCCATCGGGAACAAAGGCTCTCCTCTCTCACCTTCCCACCGATACAAATTCCACCAGCCCGTCGCGTCACTAATAAAATGCAGCGTCCCGCTCGGCGACCACCTGGGCTGACATACCGACTCTTTTACATTGCCAACCAGCTTTCGTGGACGGCTCAAACTACCACCTTCATTAACATTGGCTATCCATAGCTCCGTGCCATCCCACGGCATCTGTGGATGATTCCAGGTAATCCACACCAGCTCACGACCATCTGGGCTCAGCCGAGGCGATGAGTAAAAGTCGTTGCCACTGACCAAAACGCTAGGCGTTCCACCCTCTAACGGGATAGTTGCGATCGCATTAATCGCCTCTCCCGACTGCCGATGGTCCTCTAGCACACAGATCAACCGCTGCCGCTGATCATCCACTACCGCATCGGCATAGCGTAACCCTGTAGCAGGTGTCACTTCAGGCGTCAGAGGTACCGGCTCTACGCCAGCTCGTTGAACGTACAGTCGCTGGTCAGCAAAATTAGAGAAATAGACAGAACCCTTATGAACAACATAGGCACCACCACCATACTCATGCACCCGGGTGCGCACATTCAAAGGCGCAGGCGTTAGGTCATTCACACTGCCCAACTCATCTTCTGGGCCATACCGCACTACCAGCTGACGCCCACCTTCTGTTGGCCTCAGTTCGCTCCAATAGATATCAGGACCATCCAATCGAATCGCACCCAAACCAATTGAGCTAGAAACAATTAAGTCTGATGTAATAGGAGAGCGCCAAGAGCCGTAAGGAGTTGTTGCAGCCATAGTGAAAAATGTCTAAGTAAAAGATGTCTAAGTGAAAAACGTTTAAGCGAAAAGCGTTCAAGCGAAAAATACTTGGATGAAAAATGCTTAAGTGGAAAATATTTGAGCAGGAACTACTTAAGTGGGAACTACCGAACAGTCATGAGCTTAACGCCGTAAGCCATCCTATGCTCATACCAATTAATAAAATTGATAGATACTGTCCACCGCTTGGTAGCAAAAAATGATGCCTACGCTAGGCTGAAGCAAAATATAGGGCCGTCTAAGCTGCCATCAAACCCTGCCGCACATGCGACTCGTATCTCAAACAAGGACCCATCTAGCCATGGTAAAAACCTCACGCCTATCAGCACTCATGCTGGGCGCTAGCCTCACTGCTGGTATTGCCACCCTCGCCTTACCGAGCTCAGCGCAAACAAGCGACCCGCTTCCCGAAGTAGAACCAAGCGCAGAAGGGAGTAATATCCCCACCGATGTCCGGTTTGAATGCCAGCTCTCCAACGGGGAATACACCGTCATGTACCTTCCCGAGAACCAGCCCGAGCGAGCGTACACTTGGGCCACACCCGGCGAAATGGGCGGCGGCTGGACAGCTGAGAGACGCTGCTTCACCATCAGCGAACGCCTAGAATCTTATCGACCAGAAGGCTTAGCAGAACTTCAGGTCGGCACAGAGAACGGCTACGACACTGTCTGTGCCACCACTGAGCAATCACCCGGCCTGTGCAAAATTGTCTTCACAGTCCCACCCGGTCAAAATCCTGTCGTCACCCGCGACCTCGTTTTCGAAAACCTCGCCCTGGCCGACAGTGGCACCGATACAACTGTCGTTACCACCTTTACCGATGGCGGCAGCAACGATTTGCTGGGGGAAATTGGCAACGTTATCAACAACTTTCCATTGTCTGATGGCGCTAACCAGACATCAACAAACGACGCGATTAATCTAAAGCCGTTTCTAGCCCCTTCAGACGGCGGTACGGGAGAAGCGCTTAATCTGCAAAGCAATTCCCAAAGCAACGGTCGTAGACTCAATCCCGATAGCTTCCGATAAAGAGAAGCTGACTAAAACGAGCTTCACGCCTCTCCTAGAAAAGCCCACCTTGATCGCGATCAAGGTGGGCTTTAGCTTTGTCAGCAGATTGAACCCATAAATGTCATCTCTCTTTTTATGACACGTCTATTGGCACTTCTAATGACATTTCTTTCTCCAGAATAGAACCCGCTTCACTTGCAATCTATAAAGACACAATATATTCCGTATGCTACTTAGAACAGGTTTCCCCAGTCGTTCAGCGCATCGTTTACACAGAAAGAGATTCCACGGTTATTGAAGGGGTATACGAATTGATCTATCAGACAAATTATCTCCGTATATACCCTGACCATACAAAGTCAAAATAAGATTTTATCGCCTATTTCCTGGGATAAGCTACTGAATCCAGGCACCTTCTTGTCTATATCTTCAACAAAATCTCCGCGATATCATGGAGGGTTGCACTGATAGTAGGGGAATATTCTGAATCTACGAATCGCATTTATACGGAGTCAGAAATACGCAATGAAATCCAACTTTTTCTCTTCTACCCTGATTGGAACCAGTATTATTGCCACCACACTCGGCACAGTAGCGGCTAGTCCTGTAGACGCTTTTGTTATCACTAATACCTCAGGTAGCTGGGATAATGCACTGCTTTCTAACGGAAAAGTGGTGGGCTCTAATGGCGAGCAGGCAGGCCCCCGCAATGACGTTATCTTTCAACAGAATGGAACGGACGCTCAGGTGCGTTGGGGTGATTCAGTCAACGGTCAGTGGGAGAAGTGGGCTTTCAACCAGAACGACTACAACGCCGGGTACAAGGCCAAGAAAGGATGGTATACCAATGCGCACGGGCAGCGAGTTCATGGCTGGTACAACTATGACTACGTTTCACGTTACGAAGATAAAAGCGGACTAGGGTTTGAAGGCGTCAGCAATCTCTCGATCTCTGCTGGCGAAATTTTTAACATCGGTAGCTTAACTCACTTCAATCAAACAATCTGGCTCAATGGGAAAGATGCTGTCAGTACTGACTTTAGTCTGGATCTAAACTTCAGCGACCCCAATATCGGAGACCAAACGTTCAACTTTGCCTTTTCGATTGATGAAACCCTTAACAGCGCCGCAGTTTGCGAATATCAAACAGATGCTGGAAAAGGGTGCTCTGACAAAATCACCTGGGACTGGTCCATCGATGAAAGCAGCAGCTTTATGTACAACGGAGAAGAGTACACTCTAGAGCTAATGGGATTTTCTGAGCGGGTAGCTGCAGCCAGTATTGTCAACGAGTTTATCTCTCAAGAAGATGGAAATAACTCTGCGGGATTATTTGCTCGCCTAATTGCAGTGGACGATAGTAAAGACATTCCTGAGCCAGCTTCTTTACTCGGGCTATTGGGACTCAGTTTATTTGTGGTACAGAGCCGACAGCAGCGTAATAGCCAGACAGAAGCATAAAAGCGATCGCATCTTTTTCGATATATTGCTTCTATCTCACAAAAGCCGTGTAATTATATAGGGTGTCGCTATCGCTGGCTTCAATCAGGGAAATCAGCGATAGCATTCTGGCCTATGTACCCACCAATGCTATGAACGCTGCTCAGCTGATTGCCCAAGATTTATCAGTTCAAACATCGCAGGTAGAAGCTGCTCTCCAGCTGTTTTCAGAAAGCGCAACGGTTCCCTTTATTGCCCGCTACCGAAAGGAGCGAACCGGTCAGCTAGATGAAACTCAGCTGAGACAGGTCGCTGAGAAAAATGATTACATCAACGAGCTAACTGCTCGCAAACAGACTGTTTTAGAGGCTATTAAAAAACAAGCGGCACTCACGCCCAAACTAGAGAGCCAGATCAAACAGTGCAACAGTAAAACTGAGCTAGAAGATATCTACCTACCCTACAAGCCCAAACGCCGCACTAGAGCAACGATTGCTAAAGAAAAGGGATTGTCCCCCCTCGCCGAAGAGATTTCTAGACTCAACCAGGCCAGACAGATAGAGGTTGATTTAGAGGCGATCGCAAACCCCTATCTCTCAGACCAAGTTGCAACTGCCGACGAAGCCTTGCAAGGGGCAGCAGACATATTAGCAGAGACAATGGCCGAACAGGCCCCCCTAAGAGCCTACGTACGACATTTTTTCCTGAAGAAAGGACAGTTTTCTTCAAAAATTAAAAGCGGACATCCAGAGGGAAGTACCAAGTATGAAATGTATCGCAGCTACCAGGTCCCAGTCAGCAAAATAGCACCGCACAATCTATTAGCCCTGATGCGAGGTGAAAAAGAAGGAGTTCTCAAGCTCTCACTGGTTTTCGATGAATCGGAAATCTTAGAGTATTTAGTCAACACTCAGCTCAGAAGCTCTCATCGAGTATT
>CALDSK010000203.1 GCA_937911865.1 uncultured Synechococcus sp. | reverse complement strand
GAGGTGCCAGTGCCTTGGAGACCTCCGATTCATACCTAAATTCAGCAACGCCCACAACCCTTCCTCATCAAAGGCGTACGCCATCAGCGCATGAATATAAATATCCTCAAATTTTGTCAGGGACCGGGCATCTGCCAGACCAAACCGCTGCTGAAGTCGAATAATTCGCTCATTGCGTCCTAACTTTTCCGTCAGCCCAGAAGCTTCCAACGCAGCATCAATTACCTTTTCAATCAGGAAATCTGTCGGAAGCATTAGGCAACGTCCATAAAACTCACTATCTGTGAGCATGGTAGTACGGATACAGTGTTCAAATCGCTTACGCAGAGAAGAATCACAGTCACAAAGAACTGAGATCACACCTTTCCCAAACAATCATGTCAGCTGCTCAGTTCAGCCACAGCCTCTCTCACATAGCAACATTTTGATCATTGACTTCGATATCAAAATGCAGCACTTCCTCACGCTTTCCTAGCTTGGTGTATAGCGCGATCGCAGGTTCATCCTCGACTTCAGTATTAGCCTGCACAAATATCACAAAAGCCCCACGCTCAGCCGCTATCTCCTTGAGCCTAGCGATCAACGCCACAGCGATTCCCTGACGTCGATACGCAGAAGCAACAGCAATATCATAGAGATAAATTTCACTGCGCTCTTGTTCAAACTTGATCAGCTCATAGGCAGCAAGACCACCAACTACGTTGCCATGCTTCAAGGCAACCAACGCGATAAAAGCATCACCTGCAAGTACTTTTCGTAAGTATTCCTCACTCGGTGGCCTCGCAGCATATGTCTGCGCATCATCAAAAGCCTCACCAAACATCGTCAGTAAGGCTCTCATCAGCGGAACGTCATTTGAGCTAAGCTGTCGAATCTCTAGGTCTGCTGTCATAGCCTTGCGCTTATACTGCCTTGTTCTCTACAGGACACGCCTAGCCGGTACACCACTCTCTCCCGGAGAATCCGCCCGGCGGCTGCCATCATTCTATAAGCCATCATAGTTGCGCACCTCCGGATGCTCATCGAACGACTTCATAGGATTAGAATTAAGCTCAACGCCTAGACCCTGATCGGCTACACCTTTAAGACGACCGGTTAGCCGAGTGGAAATAGAGAAACCAGTGCAAATAGAGGAATAGTAAAGGAATAACAAGCATGTCTGCTCAATCAACAGCAGCACCTGTTCGACTACAAGATTTGTTTGAAGCGATCGCACTCACAGCAGAAGAAAAGACACTCCGTCAAACCATTACACCTCAGCTCGGTCAATACTTTCACGCCAGTCGCTGCAAACTTTTCTACGCCCAAGATCTCCTTCAGGTCACAGAGAAACTACCCGCGGCTATTCGCAAAGCCGTCTCTGTCGAAGACAACCCCATTTTGCGCTACCTCATTCAAAGGCACACCGCCGTCCACGACGAAATTGTTCTACCACCCGGCGTATGGAAAACTATCTGCCCTCGCGCCGATCACGCCCACGTCATGACAGGTCCCATCATCCACAAAGGTGCACTCATCGGCGGACTCGCCTTCACCCGCCATCGTCACGACAAAGCTTTCAATGCGGATGACCTAGCCGATTTAAGCGCGCTATGCCTGCATCTCTCTAGCCAACTAGCAATCCTGCGAACAGAAAAAGCACGGGCTTACACATCGTCGAAAAGCTTACTGACACCGCGTGAACAAGAGATCGCTGTGCTGGTGGGCAAAGGATTAACCAACAAAAAGATCGGGGCAGCGCTATGGATTACAGAAAACTCTGTAAAGCAGGCGCTAAAGCGGATGTACCGCAAGCTAGAAGTCTCTTCTAGAGCTGAAATGATATCTCGACTCACTCAGGAAAAGTTATAAAAGCAGAAAAAACACATCCCATATCTTTCTGCCTCTAGTCGTAAAGCAGCTCTCTTCAAAGAGCTATCTCCAAAAGAGCGATCACTCCGCTCACAGACTATTCACTCACAGTCAGCGGTAGCAAAATCTCAAACTCGGTGCCAGTCGTCTGCACAGCGCCGGGCTGCGCTTCTTCAGACGAATGAACAGAGCGCATCCAGAACTTACCCCCATGCTTAGCCGTCACAATCTGATAGCTCAGCGCTAACCCCGTCTGCTTACGATAGCGATTCCGACTCGAAAAAGACTCTAAAATTTGCGCCTTGGTTTCGGGTGGAATGCCTGGGCCATTATCACTGATGATAATAGAAACCCAGCGAGACTCTTCTGGCGCACCAGTCGGTAAAGGCTGATCGGCGCAGACGCAGGTTGTTACCGTAATCTGCAGTGGCTTTGTACTCGCCGCAGCCGACTGAGTATTGTATTCATCTGACTGCAGCTGAGAAAGCAGCGAATCTATCGTATTGGTAAAGATGTTCATAAACACCTGAGAAAGCTGACCAGAATAACAGGGCACCGGAGGCAGCTTTCCATAGCTATGTTCAATTACAATCGGCGTCGTCAGGCGACTCTTCAGCAGCCGTAGCGTACTGTCTATCAGCGTATTCAAATCCGTCGGTCTAGGATGTACTGCGTCAATATGGCAAAAATTTTGCAGGCTAGTGGCCAGCTGTCTCAATCGATGCGCACCGCCTCTTGCACTCTTGATCGCTGCGGGTAAGTCACTGCGGAGGTAGTCTAGCTCTATGTCTTCTTGTAGTTCAAGAATCTCAGGAGTTGGAGTAGGCAAAGCGTCTTCGTACGCTACTAGTAGTTCATGCTGCTGTTTTGCATAGTTTGCAATGTAGCTCAGATTTCCCCAGATAAAGCTGACCGGGTCCAAAATTTCGTGTGCCACGCCATCGACCAAACGACCTAACGCAGCCATTTTCTCACTTTCTAAAAGCTGCATTTGCAGCCGCTCATAGTGAATCTGCGTTGCAATGCCGCGAATTTGCCAGTGGGCAAGATTGAGCGTGGCAGCATCTAGCAGCTGATAGCCACTTTGCGTCTGTGAATCAACAGTCTGTAAGGTCTTTTTGACTAAAATAGGCTCGCTTTGACAATTGATTGGCCGCCAGAGCGCCTGCTGCGCTGCGCTCAAGATAGAGGTCTGATCGGATAGAGTCAGCGGGCTAGTCTGAGCCTGATTCATCACAATCCGTATTGGGCTGTCAATGACATGAAGGAGCTGCGATGGGTGCAACAGCCAGTTTAAACACTGCTGACGAGAGAGCAAGCTGACATCATCAGCTTCGGTAACAATGACACCCGGCAAATTAGGAAACTGTGTAAACTGAGCAAGTAAATCACGGACACTGCAATCAGCAGTCACAGTGAGACTGTAGAGAGAAAGATCGCTCAGCGTAGACTGAATACCCAAAGACTGTTGCTCACCAGTGCCTAGTGAAGGATGCTTCGGAGCGGAGGCAATCAAGGGCATAGGTAGCTACCGTACAGGGCAAACACACGACCAAAAAACATGTGTGGATCTCAAAAGAATCAGGTTGAGAGAGAGATGAGATAGTGAAACTATTGTGCCCGCAGAGCACCTTATAAGCTGTAGTTAGGCTGTATGGAAAGTAAGATTTTTTGAAACGTTAACGCGCACCGGATAAAGAAATGGACAAGATACACAGCGATTCACAAACCGATTTATCCACCGAGCTATCGACAGATTTATCTACCGAGCTACGCATTGTGTCTCTAATTCCCAGCGCCACCGAAATAGTCGCCAAGTTAGGCTACGGTCAGTATCTAGTGGGGCGATCGCACGAATGCGACTTTCCAGCCTTTGTCAAAACCCTCCCTATCTGCACCGAACCCAAATTCAATCCAGTAGGCACCAGCAGCCAAATCCACGAGCGCGTCACCGAGCTACTCGCCTCAGCCCTCAGCGTATATCGCGTCAACGTAGATCTGCTCACACAGCTACGCCCTACTCATATCATTACTCAAGCCCAATGCGAGGTCTGCGCAGTCAGCCTCAGCGATGTGGAACAGGCCGTCACAGACTTAGCCAGCACAGGCGATCGCCCCATCCAAATCGTCTCGCTACAGCCCAATCGGCTAGCCGATGTTTGGGCTGACATGGAACGCGTTGCGGCAGCTCTAGCATCCATAAAACCAATAACGCCAGCACCTGCCATCATCCAAAAGCTGCAGTCACGGCTGCCGGCTACAGACACCGCCAGCGATTCAGAAAGCGATTCAGAGACTGTCCGCCCCAAGGTAGTCTGCCCCAAAGTAGTCTGCCCCAAGGTAGTCTGCCCCAAAGTAGTGTGCATAGAATGGACCGATCCGCTGATGGCCGCAGGTAACTGGGTACCCGAACTAGTTGCACTTGCAGGCGGCACTGACAGCTGTGGCAAAGCCGGCGAACACTCTGACTGGATGAGCTGGGAAACCCTCACAGCCGCAGACCCGGACATCATTATTGTCATGCCCTGTGGCTACGATATGGATCAAACCCGTCAGGCCACACAAGACCTGAGCCAACACCCAGCCTGGACCACGCTCACCGCCGTCAAAACCGGCCGAGTCTATCTCACAGACGGCAACCAGTACTTCAACCGCCCGGGCCCCAGGCTAGTAGACTCCTACGAAATCTTGGCAGAAATCATTCAACAAAAAGAGATCAACGCATGCCGACATCCCGTTGGATGGGAACAGTTCTAGCAGCACAGCCAACCAAAGCTACGCCGCTTGCAACACCGACAGCACCATTTGCTCATGCTGCTCTAGCCACTGCTGATAGTCCGTTGGCTGCTTGCGCTGCTTGGCTTCAGCCAGCTGTGCCAACAGCTCGCCCGCTAAATAAGTCTCTGGCACGCTAGGGTGCACATAGTACTTTCGGCAAGTAGCAGGTCGATTTCCTAGCTGAGCCGCCGCCGCTTTGATAGCCGCAACTACATTGCTTTTGGCCTCTGTTTCTACTGACCAGTCGCCCAGCTGCTGTAGGGTGCAGGTGGCTACTGTTGTCCCAGCCCAGGTACGAAAGTCTTTGGCTGTAAACGGCTGACCGGTCACCCGCTTCAGATAATCGTTAACGTCACCCGAATCTATCGTGTGCTTGTTACCGTCGTTATCGTAGAACTGAAACAGTTCATAGCCCGGAATATCGCGACATTGACGAACAACCTTTGCTAGCCGAGGATCCTCAATCGTAATATCGTGCTCTATGCCACTTTTGCCGACAAAATGAAAGTTCACTTCCTTTTTGTCAATCTCCACATGGCGATCGCGCAAAGTCGTCAGCCCATAGGACTGATTCTTCTGCGCATACTCCGTATTACCCACTCGAATCAACGTTCTATCGAGTAGCTGTACCACCGCGGCGACGACTTTTCGCCGGGACAGGTTAGGCAGCTGAATATCGGCTTCGGCCTGCGATCGCACCGCCACCAAACTCTCCCCAAACGGCACCATCTGATCAAACTTTTGCAAATTGCGAAACTTCCGCCAGGCCGAGTGATATCGATACTGCTTGCGACCCTTACCATCGCGCCCGGTCGCCTGCAGATGACCGGTCGGATCCATACAAATCCATACCGACTCCCAGTTGGGCGGAATCACCAGCGCTTCAATTCGTTCACGCAATTCAGCATCAGGAGAGCCTGCTGGCGGCGAAGACGGCAAGCGATCGCCATTGGGCAGCACATACGAAAAACCCTTGCCCCACCGCTGACGATGAATTCCAGGCATTTCATCATGCACGTAGCGTAGACCTGCGGCCGCGGCGGCTTTCTCAGCGTTCATTTTCATCGTCACACGGCTCCCAATCGAGAAACTTCAGCTGGTATGGTAGGTAGTGTCACTCTTAGCAGAACAAAGGCAGCCAAAACATGTTCACCCTAATGCAAGAAGTAGCGGGCACACCGATTCCCTACTCCCTGTTTTTATCTATCGTTGGCATTGTCGGCTTCGCTGCGGCTATCGGCATCGGCTCCGTCGCCTGGTACAACTCCAAACGCCCCGCTGGCTGGGAAGGAAAAGAGCGGCCCGACATCGTCCCTAAAATTGATAAAGACTAGCTGCCCAAAGCTGGTTGCTAACACTAGCTGCCAAGGCTATTTACAAGAGGCTATGCCAAAGCCAAGCATAGCGACTAATTCGCGTGCTCATATCTGGCTCAAGAGAGAGTAGCCCGCGCCTCAACAGACATTTAACAGGGTTGCGATCCGTCCAAAGTAGTGCAGCCAAAAGTATAGTGCAGAGCGATCGCACCATTTTTTGCACCCTCTTCCATGAAAAAAAGCTTGCAAGAACACACAGTAAAAGAACACACAGTAAAGGACATCACCAGGTCATACAACGCGCTCCCCTTCAAAGAGAACTCATCTCTTTTGCTCAAACAAGGCACCAAAGCTGGCTTCCAAATCGGCTTAAGCGTCAGCTTGCTTAGCTGCCTGAGTCTTCTAATAGGCTGTCAGCAAGACCCAATCACAGCGGCACAGCGCCCTCTAGTTAGGCCTGCCTACGGCACCCTAGAAGAGCTTTTCCAAACAGAAATCGTCAGCATCGGATTAGAGACACTGGGCTACACCGTCCTTTCTGGCTCTGAAATAGAATACGACACGCTTCACGAAGCCATAGCTAAAGGCTACGTAGACTACACCACAGTCCACTGGAACCCTCTCCACCAAAAGTTCTTAGACGATAACGGCGGCAACACTAACATGGTCAGTGCTGGCACGCTCGTAAAAGATGCGATTCAGGGCTACTCTATCGACCGAGCCACCGCACAGCAGTACGCCATCACAAACCTAGAACAGCTAAAAGATCCTCAAATAGCCGCCCTGTTCGACACCGACGGTAACAACAAAGCAAACCTGGTTGGCTGTCCACCTGGCTGGGGGTGCCGAGAAGTGATTGAACATCACTTAGATGTCTATGGCCTACGCGACACCGTCGATCACGACAATAACAACTACTTCGGCCTAATCGATCGGGTAATTGCAGACCAAACAGCCGGAAACCCCGTCCTCTATTACACCTGGACTCCCATGTGGGTAAGCAACATTCTCACACCCGGAGACCAAGTAGAGTGGCTAGAAGTTCCCTACACATCCTTGCCGTCAGCCTACGCAGACGATACTTCAACCACCGTTAACGGTAAAAATCTAGGCTTCGCGGTTAACCAGATAGAGATTCTGGCCAACAAGGAATTCTTAATCAACAATCCCATTGCCAAAAGCTTCTTCGAGGCAGTTGAAATCCCTATTGAAGCTATCAACATACAAAATCAGAAAATGCGTGCCGGGCAAAATACGCCTGTCGCTGTTAGAAAACATGCCGAAGCCTGGATCGAAGAGAACCAGGCTTTGTTTGATAGTTGGATAGCCGCGAGTCAAACAGATCAATAGGTAGGTGTCTATTTTCTGACAGCAGGAGACTGTGATAGATTTCAGAGCATTGC
>CALDSK010000202.1 GCA_937911865.1 uncultured Synechococcus sp. | reverse complement strand
AAGATCGTGTCGTTACCGCCTTTCCCCTCAACCAGGTCGTTGCCTGCGAGGGCTTTGATGCGATCGCTGCCCCCTTTCCCACTTAAAATATCTCTACTATCGGTTCCGCTTAAGGTAAGGTTCGGTTCGGTAGGATTTATTGGCGAAATCCCGCGCGCAAAAGTAGCGGCACCAAAGGTGAGGTAAGAATCAAAGTCCTCATAGCCAAATAGAGAGACCTGAAAAGCTCTATCCGCAGTTAGTGAAAAGAGGCCAATGGGTACGTCTACATTCCCGACGCTGAGACCCGTGCCCGCAATCCGAGTAAACCTGCTGCTGTCTACTGCTTGCCCTTCGAGTTTAAGCGTGCTGATAGCAGAGGTTGGGATAATGATGTTGACTAAGTTGCTATCAAATTGTGCGGCTCCTGCGGGCGTGGCCAATCGATAGCTAGAGAGCCACGATTTGCGCCCTGGGACAAACATCATGGCCGGATCGCCTTCACCCGCGGTGGTGTTGCCCTGAAGGTACTGAGCGATCAGCGTTGGCTTGCTGGTTTCTACGACAGCCGCTGCATCGGTTAAAACAAACTCATAGTGGTCTTGTGCACCTATCGAGGCAACAACTTTTCCGTTGATTTTAACCTGGGTGTTTGCACTCGGCGCAATTACTCTAATCAGATTGTTGCCAGAGCCGCGATCGCTAGACGCTGAGCCTACGACGTAAGAAGATGATAGCGACTTTATCGGTGGCATTTGCTCCAACAGATGATCGCATCTGCCTTCACCCAAATTGGTACAGAGATGCCCACTGAAAACAGCGGCAGGCGCAGAGGTTGTCACTCGCGTTCCGGTGAGGTCAAAGCTAGCAGGAATAGAAATTCCTAAACTGTTGCTGTTGACACCCGTGGCAAACTTAAACGTTTCTCCAGCTTGAAGCGTTCGAGAGAACGCTTGTCCGTCAGGTAAAGCGACCTCAACGACGGTACTATCTTCGGTAGCCTGTACAGAAAACTGACCGCTTTCTCTATTTTCAAATCCGTTGGAAGCTAGAACATACTCCTTGCCCAGGCTAGCTTTTTCAAGAATGACGGTTAGATCGGTAGTGAGCGGTGACCGGTTAGAAAAATACGCGGTAACGTCACCTTCAGCCTTGATTTGAAAGCCTAGCTGATTGGTTCCCGTGCCGATCATTGCCTGCTCAATAGGGATTTTGACAATCGAAAAACCTTTCTGATTTAATTCAACAGATCGGCTAAAGCCATTGAGGTTTTTGATTTGTACACGCTCTCCGGGCTGGCCAAAGATATAAAGCTCTTTGCTGCTAGTATCGTCACCTCTAGAATTGTCGTGATAGTTAAGAAATAGTTCTGACATGATCTTTCTTTAAGGCGGTCGCTGGGGCTGGCAAACGCAGCTAAGCTCCACTTATCCGCGTCAGGGCTGGAGCCATTGAGGCCACGCCAGAACGCTTGAAATAAGTGTGGGTAAATACACCAAAAAGAAGTAAAACTTCAGACGTTAAAACCTGAAAACGGAATTTTCTGCTGGAGGAGAAAGCCTGAAATGAGGTAACTCAGTCGCCTATTTATTGTGTTTAGCTTCCGTCTTCAAATCTATGAAAATACTACCAAGCTTATTGAGAGAACCCGGAAGAATTCTCTGTATCTTGAACGGTTTTTGACTATATTTTATGTGTTTTTACTTATCGCCGACTGGTATAAAAACTAGAATATTGTGATGAAAAACCTTTATTTTTGCGTGAATATTCTTTGCCTTGAAAGATAAACTGTATCAGATATGACATGGGCTTAAGAAAATATAAAGTTCTCGATTCTCAGACAGCGCACGTGAGATTGCGCTGTCTGATCGTAGGGGGAAGCTGAGTGCTAGAGATATGAGTGTCTTAGAAAAGTGAGACTACAGGGGAGGTGTTTACTTCGCTTGTGTTCAAGGTGTTATCAAATACTTCGGCATCATCAATCAGACCTGCAAACGATTGATTGCCTTTAGTAGGCGTCTAGAGCTTGATTAAAGGCGCTAGTCTATCGAAATCTCTGAAGGTTTAAAAAGGCACCCATCGAAAAGTTTTATTAGGACTAATATTCACGAATATTCTTGATAAATTCTTCTGCTCTGCCGCCACGCCTGCGTATAACTAATCCTATGAATGAGCACCGATAGGCGTGAGCTTTCAGAGCTTTCTTAAGAGTAATAATTAATTAAGGCCTTAACTAAGGCCGCGACAATAACGCAATTGAGCACAACGTGGAGCGGCTCGACTGTCTGTTTATACCTGTATCTGCATTTGTGGTCTCCCTTAAGTTTTTTAATGCATAAGTGGGTAAGGGTTCAGCGGGCAGTGCATATTTTTAGTTCATCGACTGTAGAGCTATTTGGGCAGCTCTATTCGGACAGCTCTGTTTGGATAGCTCTATTTGGACAGCTCTGTGGTTACGAAATGGTCACGTAGCCAGCTGACAGCTGTTTTGTCGGTTGCCATATGTGCAAGCAAGAGTATGGTCATTTGGCTTGTAAAGGTTGCGAACCCAGGACCTTGACTAACATTCATCGCTGGCAGGATTGAGTGAGGATTTAGTCGGCTGAATTTCCGGTTTGATGGTTTTGTAACGTTGGTTGTCTGTTGCTTACTACAGGCGATTATGATGTCTGTAGCCTTGTGTTTGTAGCCTTGTAGGCGTGCTGGATAAGCTTGTGTTTGGCTTAACTTTTGATCGCTTGGCTTAAGTTCGCTTTCTTCATTCCATTATTCGTTTTGTTGAGTTTATCTTTTACTTAAACTCAACTGCTCAACACCCTTGAAGTTAACCTTGCTTAACTTCAAGCGCTCACAGCTAACTCCTTGTTTCTACCATGCTTAGACAACTGAAATTGGGCCAAAAGTTTACGTTTTTTCTGACGTTGGTATTTGTCAGTGGGATTGTGCTGAGCGGTGTTTTGCTGTCTCGGGCCATGCAGCAAAAGGCTGAAACAGAGGTGGTCGCTCAGGCGGTGATGCTGACGCAGACGATGAACGCTGTGCGCGACTATACCAGCGACCACGTACAGCCGTTGCTAGAAGATCAGCTAGAGACTGAGCCTGAGTTTATTTCTGAAACGGTGCCCGCTTACTCGGCGCGTGAGGTGTTTGATACTTTTCGAGATAATCCAGGCTACGAGCAGTTCTTTTATAAAGAGGCGACGCTGAATCCAACTAACCCTAGAGATTTGGCGACGGAGTTTGAGGCTGGTTTGGTTGAACAATTTCGGGCGGATGAGTCGCTGTCTGTGCTGTCGGGCTATTTGAATGTGGATGGTGAGAAGCTGTTTTATAGTGCGCGTCCGCTGAGCGTTGATAAGGAGAGCTGTCTGGTTTGTCACGGTCGGCCGGAAGATGCGCCACCCTCTCAGCTAGCTACGTTTGGCCGGGAGCAAGGGTTTGGCTGGTCGTTGGGCGAAGTGGTCTCTGCGCAGACGATTTATATTCCTGCTGGAGAAGTGTTTCTGCGGGGTGACCAGTACCGCAATTTGTCTATTGGTATTTTTGTAAGTACTTTTGCGATCGCAGTTATCTTGATTAACTGGCTGCTGCGTCGCAATGTAATCAGTCCTATTAGACGGCTAACGACGATTGCCCGCGGTCTGAGTGAGGGGAGCGACATCAACCCCGACCAAATGCAGGTATTTGAGTCAGCGGGGATTGCTCGTATGGCTAAGCGGCCAGATGAGCCCGGGCAGCTGGTGAGGGCGTTTCAAAACATGGCGCATGAGGTGACGTTGCGTGAGCAAAACTTGAGTAAGGCCGTTGCTCAAAGAACCGCTCAGCTAGCAGAGAGTACTCAGGTGGCGCAGCAGGCACGCACAGACGCCGAGCAGGCCAATCAGTCTAAGAGTCAATTTTTGGCTAACGTTAGCCACGAGCTGAGGACACCGCTGAATGCCATTATCGGCTACAGCGAAATGTTGAAAGAAGATTTACAGAGCAAGGCCGATGCGTTAATGCTTTCAGACGTCGGTAAGATTCACGCTGCGGGTAAGCACCTGCTGGCGTTGATTAACGACATTCTCGACCTCTCAAAGATTGAGGCCGGGAAGATGGATCTGTATCTAGAAAGCTTTGATGTGCAGACGCTGGTTAGAGAAGTTGTAGAGACGGCTCAGCCCTTAATGAGCAAGCAGCAAAATACGCTGGTTGTGAACTGTCCGGCAGATATCGGAGAGATGTATGCCGATGTGACCAAGCTACGCCAGTCGATGTTGAACCTGCTCAGCAATGCGGCGAAGTTCACAGACCGTGGCACCATCACTCTGGACGTTACTTCACAGTCTACTTTGCCCGACTGGAAGACCGCGAGTGGAGATACGCCCGACGGCACCATTGGCCTAGACGAGCCTGGGGTGACTTTTGCGGTGCGTGATACCGGTATTGGTATGACACCCGCGCAGCAGGCCAAGCTGTTTCAGGCTTTTGTGCAGGCAGATGGGTCTACGACTCGTAACTATGGGGGAACGGGGCTGGGGCTGGTGATTACGAGACGGTTTTGTCGCATGATGGGCGGCGATGTGCACTGTGAGAGCCGGATTGGAGAAGGCACGACCTTTACACTGTGGATTCCTAGTCAGGTTCGTCAGCTCTCGGGTAGCTTGCAGCCTGTGACTTCGCAGCCTGAAGCGTTGAGCGCGCTGAGTGAGGTCGGTGTGCCTAATACAGCGCATGGTGATACGGCGTATGGTGATACGGCGCATGGTGATACGGCGTATGGCGAGAGGCGATTGCACGCTGCAAGTCTTGCTGCTAGTGCTAGCTCACCACCAGATTCAACGCGCTCGGCGCAAATGACGGTGCTTGTAATTGATGACAGTGATTCTGTTAGAGACTTGACTAGCCGAGCGCTAATGCAGGTGGGCTACCGCGTGCTGACGGCAACGAACGGTAAGATTGGCTTGCAGATGGCGGCAGAAGAGCTGCCCGATGCCATTTTGCTAGATGTGATGATGCCGGAGATGGACGGCTGGTCTGTATTGCGATCGCTCAAACTATCTCCTCAGCTCACCCATATTCCTGTCATCATGATGACAATCACTGACGACAAAGGCACGGGCTATGCTCTGGGCGCCTCAGATTATTTACTGAAGCCTGTCAGCTCTGATCACTTGATTTCGGTTTTGCGAAAGTATCGCTCGGTGCCTGCCGAAACGAGCTGGGTGATGCTGGTCGAAGACAATGCGGCCAACCGGGAGATGACGCGCCGTCAGCTGCAGGCTGCAAACTGGCAGGTGATAGAAGCAGAAAATGGCTTACAGGCGCTGAAAAGGCTAGAGCAGCAGCGGCCCAACGTTATTTTGCTCGATTTGATGATGCCAGAAATGGACGGGTTCGAGTTTTTGCAGCGGCTGAGCGCCCGGCCTGAGTGGAAAGCGATTCCGGTGATTGTGCTGACTGCTAAAGACCTGACGGCGGAAGATCGACAGCGCTTGCACGGGCGGATTGGCCAGATCTATCACAAAGGCGACTACAGCCGTCAGATGCTGATAGACGAGATTCAATCGCTGGTGAGCGTACATCGTAGTGAAGGGCCTACCCACTCTTCGTAAATGCCCAACCACTGAACGTCCAACCAGTGAATGCCCAGATTGACAGCTCCCTTTGAAAACCCCCGTTAAAGGCCGTTAAAGCACATGCCCCTAGCTAAGATTTTGCTGCTAGAAGACAACGAAATTAACCGGGACATGCTTACCAGAAGGCTTCAGCGTTACGGTTACGAAGTCACGACGGGAAGCAACGGAACGGAAGCTGTGCTCAAAGCGAAGGCTGTCACGCCCGATGTGATTTTGATGGACATGAGCATGCCGGTAATGGACGGCTGGGAGGCAACTCAGCAGCTGAAAGCCGATGATGAGGTGAAGCATATTCCGGTCATTGCCCTAACGGCTCATGCGATGTCAGGCGATCGCGAAAAAGCACTAGCCGTCGGCTGCGACAGTTACGATACTAAGCCAATTGACTTTGCCCGACTGGTGGGAAAAATTGAAGCCTTTTTGCCCGACGAGCCCACGCCGAAGCTTGACCCTTCGGCTGAGCTGCCATCTGCTACGGACGAGAACATCGAGCGCCTAATGCTGCGCCATTTGCGCCATGAGCTATGCACGCCGATTAACGCCATCATCGGCTACAGCGAGATTTTGCTAGAAGAAGTCCCTGAGGCTCAGTATCAAGAGCTGTACCAGGACCTGAGAAAGGTATACGAGGCCGGGCTTCAGCTGCTCAAGTCTACCGATGCTATTCTCAATCCGGCCCAATTAAAGGACCACCCGGTCGCTCAAGACATCAACTCGTTTAGCGCGCGCGTACGATTGGAGCTGCTGACGCCGCTCAGTACGGTGATGGGCTACTGCGAGATGATTTTGGAAGATGTACCTGATAAGTTTCAGTCGGACTTGCAGCGGATTGATGCGGCGGCTCAACTGCTGCTAAGTATGACTAATGACATTGTGAATTTGGCGCAGCAGCAGCTTCAGGCCCTCTCAGGGCAGGCATCTGTTGTCTCTCAGCTGCAGTTGGATAGTCCGGCCAGTCATTTGTTTGCCCAGACTGCCAACAAGCTAATTCGTTCTGTGCAGGCCTCTACCACCAAGGTGACGGGCGGTAGCATATTGGTGGTAGATGACAACGAGCTGAACTGCGATTTGCTTTCCCGACAGCTAGAGCGGCAGGGCTATCGCGTGGTCTCAGTTAACAGCGGGGCACAGGCACTAGAGACGCTGCAAGCCGCTGCCTATGATCTGGTGCTACTCGATATTTTTATGCCGGATATGAACGGTTTGGAGGTGCTGGGACAAATTAAGCAGCATCCGGACTGGAAAGGGACGCCCGTGATTATGATTTCGGCATTAGATGAACTGCACAGCGTGGTGCACTGCGTTGAGATGGGGGCTGAAGATTTTCTTTCTAAACCGTTCAATCCGATTTTGCTACAGGCCAAAATCAAAGCCTGCTTAGAGAAAAAGCGACTGCAAGATCAGCAGTCTATGTACATTGCCCAGCGGCTGATTGCCGGTGCGACGCCGGTGCCTATCTTTATTTCTCGGATTGACGACGGTCAGATTTTGTATGCGAATTTGGCGGCTGAGCCCGCATTGGGCCTGTCGGTAGAAGACTTGCTGAATCACTCCACGCTAGATTTTTATCGGCATCCAGAAGATCGTCAGTCGATAGTGGCGGCGCTGTCGGATGAACGAAGCGTCTATCGTCAGGAGGTTGAGTGTAAGCGGGCAGATGGAGCGCCGTTTTGGGCAGCGGCTTCTATGCAGCCGCTGACGTTTGATGACGAAGCGACGGTGCTGACGGTGCTGTACGACATCAGCGATCGCAAGCAGGCAGAACATGCGCTGAAATTAGCAGAAGAAAACTATCGCAGCATTTTTGAAAACGCTCAGTCCGGCATCTATCAATCGACGCCAGAGGGCAGCTTCTTACGTGTGAATGCTGCAATGGCCGAAATCTATGGTTACGACACGGCTGAAGCCATGCTGAGTGAAGTCACCCACATCAGCACTCAGATTTATGTAGAAGCGGCTGATCGCGAAGGGTTTCAGCGGCTGTTGCGTGAGCAGGGAGAAGTGCATGGGTTTGAATATCAGGGCTACCGACAGAACGGCGATATTATTTGGCTCTCAGAAAATGCTCGGACGGTAAAAGATGCGCATGGGCAGATTGCCTACTACGAAGGCGTTGTAGAAGAGATTACTCAGCGAAAGCTAGATGAGGCCGCGTTGAAACGTCAGCTAGAAGCGCTGAAAATTGAGATTGATCAGACCAAGCGCGCGCAGAGCGTTGCTGAGATTACCCAAAGTGACTACTTTAAGGAGATCCAGCAAGAGGCTGAAGCCCTGCGAGGGCTAACGGATGAAGCCTTTGGAGAAACTGTTGATTGCGGTGTTCAGAGGCCGCCGAAGATTTTGCTTGTAGAAGATAATGAATTGAACCGGGATATGCTGGTGAGGCGGCTGCGTAAGCAGGGCTACGAGGTGGTGATTGCCGTTAACGGCCAAGAAGGTATCGACAAGACCCTACAAGAGCGGCCAGATATTGTGCTGATGGATATGAGCCTACCTGTGATGGACGGTTGGCAGGCGACCCAGCGGCTAAAGGCGGACAGCCAAACCCGGCAGATTCCGGTCATTGCGCTGACGGCCCATGCGATGGCAAGCGATCGCGCCAAAGCCTTAGCAGCCGGCTGCGATGAATACGACACTAAACCGATTGACTGGCCAAGACTGCTTGGTAAAGTAGACACGCTGATTGCTCAGGCCCAGGAGCGTGCCCAGGAGCGTGCCCAGGAGCGTGCCCAAAAGAGCACTGAAGAAAATGCAAAAGGTAGTGCCAAAGACAGTGCCAAAGGCAGTGCCGAAGAGGTCAGCGCATGACACCTGCGACTTCTCAGCTAGATCGGACTGCGCTGTTGCAGCTGGTGGAGACGTTGACTGCCCAGGTCAGTGCCCTAGAGGCCGAAAAACTAGATTTACAGAAGAATTTCGATGCTGCCCTGGAAAAAGCGGTGGCGCAGCAGATGCTAAAGCAGCGAGCGTTAGCGATTGAGCAAACCTATGAAGCCGTGCACAATGGTCCTTTGCAGTCGCTGGCCGTGTTACTTCGAGCGGATAGGGTCCCGGCTTTAGAGGATGATTTGCGATCGCAGCTAGCCTCCATCAACCAGGAGCTACGTGGCATCTATCAGTCTATGCGACTCTCCGCCCAGGACGAAGCGCTGTATTTAGAGAGCGGCCTTACCCTGGATTTTGATTTACCGCTAGTCGTACTGCTTCAGCAGGTGTTTGAGCATACCTTAGCGCGCGATTTTCCGGGCTATGAAACGCTTCAGTTTCAGGTCATGCCCGACTTTAGCGCCCTGGCAAATACGCAGCTGAGCGTCGAACTCAAACGGGGGGTATGTTTGTTTTTGCAAGAGGCCCTGTGCAACGTCGGCAAGCACGCCCTGGGCACCACTCGGCTGAGCGTCTTGTGTGAGCAACGGGCCGGCAGCTATTGGCTGCAAATTATCGATAACGGCCAAACCCCCGGCATGATTGAAAGCTTATTGCAGAGCCTGACTGAAAGCCCCGAAGTGGACCATCAAGAGCGCCACCAGGGCTCTCGTCAGGCTAAGGCGCTGGCGCAGCAGCTGTGCGGCAAATTTCAGCGCCGGCCCAATGCGGATCAGGGAACCATTTGCGAGCTGGTTTGGCCGATTAATCCGCCGGGTGGGTGTCAAGAAGATTCAGAGCTCGAATTAATTGACTAACTGCATTGACTAACTGACTCGCTTACAGCTTGGACTACAGGAGGAGAGAGATAAGGAGTATGCGTTCTATGCGTGAGTCGGCCGACGAATCTTCCAGCGCCCAGCGCTTTTTAGTCATCGATGACCATGAAGCCGTCTTGCAGGGGACTGTGCCTGCTCTAAAGGGGGCCTATCCTGAGGCTGAGATCTGGACAGCGCAAGACTACCAGGGGGCAAGGCAGTTAATTGAACAGCAGCCCCCTGATCTGATGGTGGTGGATTTGAGCATTCCGGATGTCGCTGGCCAGAAGGCAACTCCGGATGTAGGGCTGAAGCTGGTTGAACAGATTTTGACGGGCCAATTAATTCCGAGTCCCTGGGCGCCCAATGTGGCGGTTTTGAGTACAGATATTAATCCACTGATTCGGCTGAAGGCGACGATTAAAGCTTACGAAGGCGGTTTTGCTGCGATGGATAAATCGCTGCCTTTGCAGGAGATGATTCAGTACATTAACTTTGCGGTGCGAGGGTCAGTGTATTTGCCTCAGTCAGTCAAGTCTCGCCCAGAGCTGCATTCTAAGTGGATGGAGCTGCTGCGCCTGCGCTTTGATGAAGGACTCAACGACAAGGCGATCGCTAAACGGATGGGGACTAGCGATCGCACCATTCGCAACTACTGGATTCGGATACAAGATACGTTGTTAATCGGGGACGACCCTGAAAAAGACTTAAGAGTGCAAATCGAGATTGAAGCGCGTCGAATCGGTTTGATTAATTGATGTTTGATTGATTTTTGAGCAACTGATTTTTGTTCTAACGTTTGCTCTAGTTTTTGTTTTAATGTTTGCTGCAATAAAAGTCCTGACAAAACTGCCAGGACTTATGAACTTAGGAGCTGTCTAACTTTACTGCTGAGAAGATTTTGGATGCTTAGGCCTGATAGCTACGGCCCCGATACGTTAATGTGCGAGGAACCTGCACTGTTGGGACGTATTTAGCGACTCTCAGCTTTGTCTTTTGGCCGAGGAACTGGCATTCAATGTTAGTTTCTACGGTTTCAATGTGGCTGTGAGTAGGTGTGTAGCGGTGCCGAGATGACATGGCTGCGCCGCGGTAAGCGATCTTTACAGGGGTTGCGTTTAGTATGTTTGCTTTCAGCATGTTGGTTCTCCGTATTTGTTGTTTAAGTTTGTTCTTGGGGCTTGTTCTTGAAGTTTGTTCTTGAGGCTTGTTCTGTGGACCTGTTCTTTTGAGCTGATGCAGTGGTTGACTGCGAACTGCTTAACGTCTGAAAACAGTTTCGCTCGATGATGATGAAAAGACTTTCCGCGAACTGCCAAAACAAAAAAATATTTTTTCCAACTTTGGAAAGCGGGGCGATCGCGACTGTGGTTTTATAAGGTTCACAGGGTAATTCCCGCGAAACGATTTGCACGAACCGTACGACTGAATGAGCTAATGCTGAGTGAGCTAATGCTGAGTAATCTAATACTGAAATGACCTAATAGCCTATGTCCTAATAGTTATGTATTGATAGCTACGTATTGACTGTAGGTATGTTGATTCTAGAAGGTGTGGTGATTTGATGTTGATTGATGAGTCCATCTGATATTGATAGGATGAGCTCACCCTCAATCTATCTATTATGCCTAAGGTTATATCGATTCATTCATACCGGGGTGGTACCGGTAAGTCGAATTTCACTGCAAATATTGCAGCGACTATCGCGCTTCAAGGCAAGCGTGTGGGCGTGGTTGATACTGATGTTCCTTCGCCGGGTATTCATAACTTGTTTTGCCTAGAACCTGAGCAAACGACGCATACATTAAACAGCTATTTATGGGGTGAGATATCGATTGAAGAAGCGGCTTACGACGTTAGTCGCAATATTGGTCTGTCTGACGATGCTGGCGGCAGGCTCTATCTGGTGCCCTCTAGCGTTAAGGCCGATAGCATTGCTCGCATATTACGAGACGGCTACGACGTCAGGTTAATGAACGACGGGTTTCGTAAGCTGGTGAAGTCTCTACAACTGGACTATCTGTTTATTGATACGCACCCTGGCCTATCTAAAGAGACGTTTCTCTCGATTGCGATTTCTCACGTACTGATTTTGATTTTGCGGCCCGATAAGCAAGATTATCAGGGCACGGCGGTAACAATGGATGTAGCAAAACAGCTAAAGGTGCGTAAACTGCTGCTAGCGATCAACAAAGTGTATGGCCAGCTCAATCCTGATGCTTTGAAGCAAAAAGTAGAAGAAACCTATGGTGAAAAAGTAGCAGGGGTTTTTCCGCTGTCAGAAGAAGTCGTGCAGCTAGCGAGTGAAGGCGTGTTCTGTGTGCGCTATCCAGAGCATCCGATTAGTCAGACGTTTCGTCAGGTTGCAGCACAAATTGATCAGGGGTGAGGGCTGATGTCAGAAGCTGGAGCAGATCGAGAGAAGTTAGATCAGACGCCGAATCAAGCGGCCGATCAAGCGGCAGATCAGAGCAGCGGCGGAGATCTGCAATCTCTTGCTAGCTCTATTACAGCAATGGCGTCACCCTTTAGAAACTACCTGAACGACCTGCACGAAAAATATCGGTCTGTTGATGAGGGCACAGTTGCTGATTATATTCCAGAGCTAGCGGAAGCTAATCCAGGCTGGTTTGGCATTTGTGTGGTGACGACCGACGGTCAGCTTTTTGACGTGGGCGATTGCGATCAGCTCTTTACAATTCAGTCGATGTCGAAAGCGCTCACCTATGGCATGGCGCTAGAAGACCATGGCCGAGAGTACGTGAATAGCAAGGTGAGCAATGAGCCCACGGGTGAGGCGTTTAATTCGATTGTGCTAGACGAAGAGACCAATCGACCCTATAACCCAATGGTGAATGCAGGTGCGATCGCCACTACCGATCTAATCAAAGGCAAAGATGGCACAGCGCGGCTAAAGCGAATGCTGAGCATGTTTGAGCGCTACACCGGGCGCTCTCATGATATTTGTATGCCGGTCTTTTTGTCAGAAAAATCTTCTGGGTTTCGCAATCGGGCGATCGCCTACCTGATGTTGAATTTTGGCATGGTAAGCGATCGCATCGACGAAACCTTAGACCTCTACTTTCAGCAGTGCTCGATTCTGGTCAACGCTAAAGACATCGCCATGATTTCTGCCACACTAGCCAACGGCGGCGTGAATCCTGCCACACAGGTGCGCGCGCTCGACGAGCACTACGTGCAAGACGTCATTAGCGTGATGCTCTCTTGCGGAATGTACGATGCTTCAGGCGACTGGGCCTATCGGGTAGGCATTCCGGCCAAGAGCGGTGTAGGCGGTGGCATTTTAGCTACAGTGCCTGGCAAACTGGGCATTGGCACCTTTTCTCCGCCGTTGGATGTTAAGGGCAACAGCGTGCGAGGCATCAAAGTTTGCGAAGATCTTTCTAAAGATTTTGGACTGCATTTGTTTAATGTGGCGTCGCCAGAACATAACCTGCAAGATTGGCTATCTGGCAATACTGATATTGACCACTGGTAGCCCGCTGCTTTGGCAATGGGCTCATCATAGTTAGCAATGCTGATTAGCAGTGCTGATTAGCACTGCGCTTTTACTGTCTATAAGGCTCTATACTTTCCAATTGGCTTGTATTTTGTCTGGGCTCAGCATGGAGAACAGCCACTCTCGACCAATCTTTTCCTTTTGAAATAGGTTTAGATCGACCAAACCGTTGAGCACCTTAGCCGCTGTATTGTAAGAGCAGTTCAAGTTTTCCTGTACCTCGCGGGCGGTAAAAAAGTGAGAGGTGTTGGCTTTAGCAACTTGATAGACGACTTTTTGCTTCTCGCTTAGGGTCTTGTACAGTCCAGATTCCCAGAGCCAGCGGTTGAACTGCTCTATACCTTCAAGCGATTCCTGGTAGGTATTTCTAAAAGTTGTGATCGCTCTGAGGACGATTCTGCACTGGTAATCGATGAAATAAGTTAAATCCATCTCGTCTGTTTCTGTTCGCAGATAGCTTTTTCCATACTTCGCAGGGGCTGCTTTTAGCAAAACGCTGATAGCGATATATCGAAATCCTGAAAAATCATGTTTAAACATAAACCAATAAAATAGAGACCTGGCGACTCTCCCATTCCCATCTCTAAACGGATGCTCATAACCGATGGCAAAATGTAGAACAATCGCTTTTACCAGTGGATGTATATAGTCTTTGCTCTCTACATCTTGATGAGACGCATTTGCCCACTCAATCAGCTTTTGAAGTCTTTTGACCAGGCTGATGACCGGCGGTGGTGTATGTAACGTTCGATTCTTCGCATCGACGACAACAATATCATCGCTATCTCTCAACATGCCGGGATGATACTGCTCGTCGTTTATGTCTTCGACACCGGTTTGATGTAACTTCAGCAGCAGGTCTAGAGATAAATCCGCCTTTCTTTCCTGCCAGGCGAGTACCATCATTTTGAAATTGCCTAGAATCATCTTCTCATCGAGGGTTCTAGGTTCTCTTTTTCTTCTTAAAAAATCCTTTGCCGCTTTCGTCGTCGTGACAGCACCTTCGAGCTGACTGCTGCTGATAGCTTCGTCTTGTACAAGATCATTGAGTAAGTACTCAAGGTGTCGATGCTCTCCAATCTTGCTGAGCATCCATTCGAGCGAGGCGCTTGTCGTATGTCTGTCCGTTTCCGAGATGGCCTTTTGCATAGCCGGTGTGAGTATAAAGCCACACGCTTTGCCCGGTTGTCCCAAGTGAATCAAGGTTTTAAGCTGTCTTTCTCTCGCTAATTTGACCACAGCCCAGGCCACATTGAGATCGAGGCCTTTCGGTAGCCGAAAGCGCAGGTCGTCGTAGTGCAGGTATCTCCCTTTCTCATCTGTAGGAGAAAATAGCGCTAAGTAGCGCTCTAGTTTCTCCGGACACGATTCTGCAATTTTATTAAAGGGGCTGAGTACTCTATTTTGAGGAGGGGCTACTATCATATTCGTCTCAAAAAGAGGTTTTATTGAGATAAGCCTACCCCATCTCAATAGTCTTGTCTCAATTTCTACGAATAATGAGATGAACTACCCCGTGCTCCCCGTCACTGACCTACTAATTCCTTAAACCAGTCGTCGCTCCAGATTTCTTCGAAGATTTCGTCGGCGAGGGCTTCTTGCTTGTAGCTAGATTCTAGGCGGACGGCCTGCTGAAGATTTTCGAGCGCTAGATCGTTGTCGCGTTGCAAGGCGTAGCAAAGGGCGCGGTTATAGTAGGCTTTGGCGTAGTTGGGGTTAGCTGCGATCGCCTTATCAAAACTCTTGAGCGCATCGCGATCGCGCCCCAACCGCATCAGCACATAGCCGCGGTTATCCCAGGCTTTGGCTAGCCCAGGCTTAAACCGGGTTGCCTTTTCAAAAGAGTTCACGGCTTCCTCGTAGCGCTCTAGCTCGGTGAGTGCTAGGCCCCGGTTGAGCCAGGCGACTGCATCATTGGCTTGCAGCTTCACCGCCTGATCAAAAGATTCAAACGCCTTGTCGTGGGCCTGCAAAATGCCAAAGGCGACGCCCCGGTTAACCCAGGCTTCGTGGTAGTCAGGGTTGATGTCTAGGGCGCGATCAAAAGCTGCGATCGCCTCCTCACGCTGCCGCAGTCGGCTGAGCACCATGCCTTTGTTCAGCCAGGCTTTTGCATCCGCTGGTTCTTGCTCAATCACGGTTTCAAACGCGCTTAGCGCCGCTTCATACTGACGCAATTCTCTCAGGAGAAGCCCCTGCTGATACCAGGCTTCCTGGTTATTGGGCTGTAGCCGGGTCACCCTTTTCAGCGCTTCAAGCGCATCATCCTTACGTTCTAGGGCTGTTAGCACCCGGCTACGATTAAACCAAAGCTCTGCATTGGATGGCTGCACTTCGAGGGCTCGGTCGTAGGCGCTGAGGGCAGCTTCGTACTGCTTGTTCTCTAGCTGCTGGTCACCCGCTTCAATAAATTCATCAGCAGTTAAAAATAGCTCAGGGCGATTGTCTTTAAGCCGCTTAATCTGTTCTGTAAGATCTGCAAGCTGAGTTTGAGCCGTGCTGACAAAGGTGTCAGCCACATATTCCGGCGTGACCTCGCCCAGCTCTTTCATAATCTGTTCTTTTTCGCTATCAGCCTCTACTTTCAGCGCTTCTAGCTTCGCTTCAATCTCTTCTTTTGTTTTGACAACCTCTGCTAGCGCCTGTTCTTGCTTTCTATCCATCTGGCTTTGCAGCGCTTCTAGAGTTTGGCCAAACTTCTCTTCTATTTGTCCGAGTCGTTCTGTTGCCGACTGTTGCCGTTCTGTTGCGGCCTGTGCCAGCTCGCCAATCTGCTCGCCGAGCCGAGCGTCAAACCCGTTGAGCTTGTCGATAATAATATCTCGCCGACCAAAGACGGTATTTCGCACGCCTGCAAGCTCATTGCTAAAGCTGCCTTCTATGTCTGCTAGCGACCGTAATAGCTGTTCGCGCTCGCCGCCAATACTCGATTGAAGCGCTTCGACCTCACGGGTAAATTCGCTTTGCAGGTCTTGCACCATGCTGAGGGTTTCAGTTTGCTGCTCGCCCAGGTTGGACTGCATCGCGTTCAGCTGCTCAGAAAACTCTCTCGCAGTCTGAGAGAGTTCGGTATACAGCTCGGTTTTACGGGTGCTAAGGTCGCTGCCGAGGTTTGACAGCTGGGCCCGGAATCCGTCGGCGGTAGCCTGCAATTGCATGATGGTATGGCTGCGTTCGTCGCCAATGCCGGTTTGCACGTCGGCAATCTGGTCTCTAAAGTCGTTGGCAGCCCGGTCCATTTCACCGAGCAGGGTGCCCTTGCGGCCTTCTACATCTGCTTTTAGCGTGGCAAACTGAGTGAGGAAGCCGTCTGCCGACTGGCGAAGGTTCTGCATCATATCAGCCTTGCGGGCTTCTATCTCATTGCGAATATTGCTGAACTGCTGCTCTAGTTCGGTGGCTGCGCGTTCAATGTTTTGTAGCGCTAAATCTTTATGGCCTAATGCGCTCGCTTGAATTTCGGCAAGGTCTTTGGTGGCTTCAGTTTCGGAGACTTTCAATCGCTCAATAGCATTGTCACGCTGCTGTTCAATCTTGGCCTTAGCAGCTTCTTCGACTTCTGAAAGCTTGGGCCCAAAGTCTTGTGCCTGTTTGGCAATAGAGGTAAGGATGCGGTCTTTTTCAGCGACCGTTTCGGCCTGAAGGCTGCCCATTTGGTCAGAGAGGACTGATTCTTTGCGCTCTATTTCGTCGAAGAAGGCACTTTTGCGGCGCTGGGTTTCTTCTTTGATAACGCCAACGTGGCGAGAGAATTCAGCTTCGGAGGTCGTGAATCGTTGAAGGATTCGCTGTCCCTCGACTTCGGCTTCGGTTTGTAGTCCGTCTAGCCTTTGTTTGGTCTGATTGCGCAGCTCGTCGGCAACTTGATTGAAGTCGGTGGCGGTGGCTTCTAGCTTGCCGTTGATATCTTCAAGCTGCTTTTCCCAGCTGCGGGCGGTCTCAACTTTGAACTCGCTGAGCTCTTCAATCAGCTTGTAGAGCACGTCGCGCTGAGCGGCGATTTCCCTTTGAAAATTGGTGGAGCGGCCTTGCAGTTCGCCGGAGAGATCGTCGGCTTCAGACAGCACTCTATTGAGACTGCGGGTGGCGTTGTGGACCTTGTTTTCTAGCTCAGTCATTTCATTGAGCTGGGTGCGCACAATGGTGGCAACTTCGTTGACCACGGAGCGGCGCAAGAACCACAGCATGATGATGCCAGCACCCAGGATGAGAACGAGCAGGCCCAACATGAGGGAGATTAGGCCTGTTAGGGTACCTTCTGCGTCAGCTTGCGAGCTGACGGTGGCGGGGGCTGGGGGATTGGATGCTGGGGCGGTCGTTGTGGGGGCTGGGGTGGTCGGTTCGACGGTGGTGGGTGCGGCGTCTGCTGGTGCTTGAGGCTCGGAGGGTTGGTCCTGTTCCTGAGCGGCTGGGGGTTGCTCTTGGGCCTGGGCGATCGCGCTTGTAAGCTTGGGCGATAGGGTGCTATTGGGCGATAGGGTCACCATCGATAGCACTATCCAGCTGAGGAGTAAACCACTGCTGGCGGCTAACCCGTTTGCTATCAAACGCCAATTTTTCTGATTCCCCTGCATGGGTGACCCCTTACTGTGGCTGCCGTTGGTCGATGCTGTCCGTTTTACACTGCATTCTATAGCATCTGCCGAGTTGCTTCTGATACTTCTGGCGGTTGCTGATAAAAGCTACTGCCTACAGCTGATAAAGCGCCTCGGCTAGCACATGGCCCAATGAATGAGGTCATGTGTTGATCCTGAATCGTCAGGTTAGCAGATATTAGTAGATTTCCGCCTAGTTAGGGAGCCGCGCGGAAAAGGCCACGGGCAAGCGGTCATTGCTATGCAAGATCTAGCGGAATAAAAGCATTGCAATCTGGCTGCTCCTTAGCAGCTGAACGGTGGTGCTGCCAATCACCAGGTGACGGATGCGGCGATGGCCGTAGGCTCCCATCATGAGTAGGCTAATTTGATGCTGCTTAACGTATTGGGAAATGACTTCTTCAGGATTACCTGTAAGCTGACTAGCTGTGATGTTCAGCTCAGCCGATTGAAGCGCTTGCTCGGCCTTTGCAAGTTCTTGTGTTTTCTTGTCATCTGCTTCTGATTTCGCCACTGTTAGCAAATGAATCTCAGTATCTTTAAACCCTGAGGCATTATCCACCAGGAAGTTCAAGATTCGCTTACCGGTTGGGCTGCCGTCGTAGGCCAGCAGTATTCGCTCGATCGGTGCAAAGGTTTGGGGGGTTACTAAACAGGGCTTGCTGCTGCTGCGCACGATGCGATCGATATTCGCGCCTAAATGGTCGGAGGCAAATTCTGCTGCTTCGCCCCGCTTGCCAAGCACTACCATGTCGGCTTCGGCTTCAAAATCGTGAAAGCAATCCACCAGAAAGCCGGTTGGGTTTAACAGCTCTACTTCACCTAGCCCCTCTGCTTTAAGAACCTGCCGCGCATTTTGTAAAATCAACCGCGCCCGCTGGTTATTGAGCTTGGCCTTTTCATGCTCTAGGCTGACCAGCTTATCTAGCAGCTGCTCTGAGGCCCCTAGACCAATGCTGCCGCTAAGATTTCCCGTAGAAACGACCTTTTGGCGAATGTCCGTGACAGACAGTACCTTGGCCTCGGCCTGAAACCGACGGGCAAACCAGGCTCCATAGCGGTAAATGCTGTCTGCAAATGCAGAGCCATCGGAGCACAGAAGAATCGTTTTCATAGCGGTGTTTTAGCCTCTTGTTTATCTGAGCCTCTTGTTTATCTAAGCCTCTTGTTTATCTAAGCCTCTTGTTGTCTAAGCATGCGTGTCAGCGACTAGCTCTTCTTCCGTAGCGAGACGATTCAGTAGGGTGCTGCTAGCTTCATTGAGGCCCTTTACTGTGACCTCAACACCTTTGCGACGGAACTTTTGCACGGCTTTGTCGAGTACTTCTACGGCGCCTTGGTCCCACAGCTGAGCATGGCTAAGATCAATGGTCACTTGCTCGACGGGCTCCATGTAGTTAAAGGAATTCGCAAATTCATCGCGCGAGACAAAGAAGATTTGTCCAGATACGCTGTAGAGGCGGTGCGCGCCGTCTTCGCTTAGCACCTTGTCAACAAATACCAGCTTGGCCACTTTACGAGAGAAAAAGACCGTACTCATGACAATGCCTGTAGCGACGCCAAGAGCAAAGTTGCGGGTGAAAATGATTACAAACATCGTCGTCAGCATGACGATGACTTCGCTGCGGGGCACGCGGCGCATGTTGGTGAAAGACGACCAGCGAAAGGTGCCGATAGACACCATAATCATGACGGCCACTAGGGCTGCCATAGGCATCTGCCTTACCCAGTCTTGTAAAAACAGAATGGCCACAAGCAAAAATACGCCAGCAGAGAGTGTCGAGAGACGGCCTCGGCCCCCCGACTGTACGTTAATAACTGACTGGCCAATCATGCCGCAGCCGGCCATGCCGCCAAAAAATGAGGTGACAATATTGGCAATACCCTGTCCTTTGGCTTCCTGGTTTTTATCGCTGGGGGTATCGGTCAGATCGTCTACCAAAGACGCTGTGAGAAAAGAGGCGAGCAGTCCGACAATTGCCAGGGTTAAGGAATAGGGCAGGATAATTTGCAGCGTTTCCAGGTTGAAAGGTATCTGAGGTAGGGCGAACAGGGGCGGGGCGGTAGGCAGTTCCCCCATGTCACCTACGGTCGGTACATCCAAGCGCAGGGCGATCGCAGCAATGGTCATCACAGCTAGCGCAACTAAGGGAGAAGGCACTGCTTTTGTCACTAGCGGAAGCAGATAAATAATCCCTAAGGACAGCAAGGTAAGTACATAAACCGTGTAGGGCACGTTCGTTAGCTGAGGTAGCTGCGCTAAAAAGATCAGCACAGCAAGCGCGTTGATGTAGCCAATCATCACGGCGCGGGGCACGAATTTCATTTGGCGGCCCAGCTTGAGCAGCCCAAAGATTACCTGAAAAATTCCGGTTAAAAAGGTGGCTGCCAGTAGGTATTGCAGTCCGTGGTCTTTGACTAGGTCCACCATCAGCAGCGCCATGGCTCCAGTAGCCGCTGAGATAGAGCCGGGTCTGCCGCCTAGAAAGGCGGTGATGACTGCGATGATAAATGAGGCGTAGAGTCCTACTTTGGGGTCTACCCCAGCGATGATTGAAAAGGCGATCGCTTCAGGAATCCGCGCTAGCCCTACTACGGCACCAGAGAGCAGATCAGCCTTTGGGTTGACGAGCCATTCCCGTTTGAGCTTGCGTAGGGTTGGGGTGCGAACGTTGAGATTGCTAATGTTCCTAATGTTCAAAGGGGGGTCTCCGTAAGCCTGGCAAAAAGTCGAATGAGGATGTTAGAGAAAGTGGACGGCAGAGAAAATCTGGTGAGGGGGTGTCAGCGGCTCTTAACATTTCTTTAATATACGCCTATCTAAGGGCAAATCGGTAGCGGTGTCTAGGGGTTGTGTAAAAAGGGAATACGGGTGAGCGTACTCGGGTGAGCGTAATATGTATAGAAGATAAGACGATAGAAAGATAAAGCTACAAAAAACAAAACCACAAAAAAACAAAACCCCAAAAAACAAAACCACAGAAGATAAAGCTACCTCGCTTATTTGCGATCGCCCCTCTCTAAATTTGTCTATGGCAGACGTTTCGATTGCTCAGCATTACCATCAACGCACGAAATACGATCCGGAGACCTTAGCTGCAAAGAGCAAAGGGCCGCAGGGCGGGCTTGATTGGTCGCAGCAGCCACTGCCCTACAAAGACTACAAGATTGGTCACGATATTGACCTCAAGCCGTATTTAGAAAAAGAGCCAACCGGGGCAGACGATGCCTGGCGCTGGTGGCAGCGGCTGTCTCGACTGCTGATTGATAGCTATGGACTAACGGCGAAGGTGATGACCTTCTCTGGCGAGCCGGTATATCTGCGCTCAGCACCATCGGCAGGTGGGCTGTATCCGGCTGAGATTTATCTGGTATCGCGGGGAACGTCTCTGCTGCCGCCGGGGCTGTACAACTATCAGGTGCGCACTCATTCGCTGATGCACTTTTGGGACGATCATCCCTGGCAGGCGTTGCAAGCAGGCTGCTTCTGGCATCCGTCTTTGGAGACGACGCAGCTGGCGCTGGTAATTACGACGGTATTTCAGCGGTCGGCCTGGCGCTATCAAGACCGGGCCTATCGGCGAGTATTTCTAGATTCGGGGCATTTGCTAGGTAATTTGGAGGTAGCGGGGACGCTGTGTGACTATCGGCCTCACTTGATTGGTGGGTTTGCCGATGAACAGATTAATCAGCTGCTGTATTTAGATAGTCAAGAAGAAAGTGCGATCGCACTGCTTGCCCTAGCCGATCTTTTTCAGGTAGAGCAAAACCTGTCCCCGGCTCGGAGCGCGCTGCCTAGCCCTATCCATACCGACATCGTGGCCACCCCAGACGGTCAGCTGCTGGACTACCTGCATCAAAATACGCTAATTTCGACCGAAGCCGGGTTTGGGCAGCAGCAGCAAAAGAATGCGGATGAGGTGGTTTTACCCGCAGGAAAAGAGTCTGAAGCGGCAGCTACAGCTGACGCTACCTCGAAAGACCTTGAACCCATTACCGATTCACCGACAGAAAACCCGGCGGGAGACAAATACAAGTTTCCATTTGGGATTACGGTTTCGACCAAGACGCAGCCCATTCCCTGGGGAGAGGACCTAGCAGAACTTGAAGACGCGCTGCTGACTCGCCGTTCGACCCGCCGCTATAGCCGAGCGCCCCTGCACAGTGCTGATTTGTTTGCGCTGCTCGACTTTGCCTATCACTCTGAGCACTATGTCACTCAAGCGTTTGACCAGCAGCCTGATTATTTTGACCTGAGCTTGGTTGAAACGTTTGTGGCTATTTCTAACGTAGATGGCCTAGAGTCGGGCTGCTATTACTACGCGCCCAAGTCTGAAGAGCTACGCCAGATTCGGTTCAATCAGTTTCACAAAGATCTGCACTTTTTGTGTTTGGGGCAAGACCTAGGCCGGGACGCGGGTGCGGTGATTTTTCATACCTCAAACCTGGCGGCGGCAGTGGCGCGCTACGGCGACCGGGCCTATCGCTATTTACATATGGACGCCGGGCACCTGGGGCAGCGGCTTAACCTGGCTGCGACTCGGCGGCAGATTGGCGTCAGCGGAATAGCAGGCTTTTTTGACGATCAGGTAAATGAACTGCTGAGCATTCCAGCAGAAGAGGCGGTTTTGTACATCACGACGATTGGGCAGAAGGCGGAGCGTTGATAGGCTCAGGGAGACCTGTCTTTGGATCTAGTCGTTAGATCTATAAGAACTGTTGTTTTGTTTTTTAGAGTGCTAGAAGCGAGAGAGTTCGTAGAGAATGCGTGGTAGTCTCTCCCATGCTCTAGAGGCTGATGCTATTGCTCAAGGCCGCTCATCTCTCTGATGCTGCGGGCGATCGCACTAATATCCTCATCTCCATATCCCTTGGCAATCAGTCCATTTTCTATCTGTTCTACATAGGCCGCCATGGGTAGCGGTAGGCCGAGTTCGCGAGCTGTTTCGAGTGCGATCGCTAAGTCCTTCTGATGGAGGTTCACCCGGAACCCAAGTGGATACTCGTTCTTGATCATATTGCTAGAGCGGTTGGTCAAGCCCCAAGACCCGGCGGCTCCATTGCCAACAGCCTGCACCACTTTTTCCATATCCAAACCAGCTTTAAGCCCAAGTGCCATACCTTCGGCAACAGACCAGTAGGTGCCCGCGACAATAATTTGATTGATGGCTTTAGTGGTTTGCCCTGCACCGATGGGACCTACGTGGGTGATCGTTGAGCCCATTGCACCCAAAACCGGTCTGGCCCTTTCCACATCAGCTTCTGCGCCGCCAATCATAATAGAGAGCGTTCCTTTTTGTGCTCCCTCTGATCCACCAGATACAGGCGCATCGATCATCGCAATGTCTTTTTCGGCGAGCTGTTCGGCAAGGCTGCGCGTTACGCCTGGGCTAATCGTAGACATGTCGATTAAAAGAGACCCGGGCCGTGCGCCGTTGATTATGCCGTCTTCGCTGAGTACGACGGCTTTTACATCGGGACTGTCGCTGACGCAGGTGATGATGATGCCGGCTGCGTTCGCCGCGACTGCTGGCGATTCGGCAGCTGTTGCCCCAGCTGCTACAGCTGCCTGAGTTTTCGCTACGGTGCGGTTAAATACTGTCACGGCATGACCTGCCTTTAACAGGTTGAGCACCATAGGTGCGCCCATCGTGCCCAGTCCAATAAATGCAACGTTCATACTGCTTGCCATCCTGTGTTTGCCGTCCTGTGTTTGCCGAAAAGAAATAACGTTCTTATTCTCTGATACGCGGGGATTAATCTCAGAAAACATACCAACAAAAAATCCCTAGCTAGGCTAGGGATCTCTTTTAATGCAAGTTATTGAATGACACAGCGCTGTGCGCATAGCGTGTCAACGGTTTATAGACAAATTGTTGAAAAACCTCAGTGCTGGAAAAAACTCAAGCACTTTGTCCAACAACTATCTGAAGCTTGAATTATTCAGCGGCGCAAGGGTCAGCGGCGCAAGGGTCAGCCGCACAAGGATCGGCCGCGCAAGGGTCAGCAGCGCAAGGATCAGCCGCAGGATCATCAACTTCAACTTCAACAGTATCTGCTTCAACATCAGCAGCGGGCTCACCACAGCTAGTGAGCGCAGTCATGCCAAACACTGCAGAAGCAGCTAGAGCAGCCATGTATTTAACTTTCATTTCGAACTCCTTGGTAGTTAAAGAGAGCGTTATCACACTGTTGAATTAATCGCGTTGAGCCAACAGTGTTGAAGCAACAAAGTAAAAACAACAAAGATGCGATAACAAAGGTTTTGATTAAGTGCTTAACTTAATCGTTACAATTGTGACCTGTCAACTAGAGAAAAAAGTGAGAAAGCGCTGAGGCTTTTATAAGTAAGGCCTGTAAGCTTTATTACTCTTCTGTCATTTTTCTTAGGGACGGTTCTGTTGCCTATTCAGCAGCGGCGCAAGGGTCAGCCGCACAAGGGTCGGCTGCGTAAGGGTCTTCCTTCGCTTCTTTGACAGCACCATCAATAGCTTCGCCTGCTTCAGCTGCGGCACCATCAATAGCTTCGTCTGCTTTAGTGGCTGCGTCGTCGATGGCTTCACCTGCAGTAGTGGTGGCATCGTCAATGGCTTCACCCGCAGTAGTGGTGGCATCCTCGACGGCTTCGCCAGTTGCATCGGCCGCGCCTTCAACCGCCTCAGTTGCTTCATCAACTGATTCAGGAACAGACGCGTCAGGGTTAGCACCACAGCTAGCTAGCGTTGTCAGGCCCAGTACAGAAGCTGCTGCTAGCGCTGCAAAGTAATTAATTTTCATAGGTATCCTCAGGGCATTGGGGTTGAGTAAGGAAATAAAGCTACAAGCGATATCCGCTTTGACTACAGATCCTGGGACCATACGCTCGCTGCAAAACTGCGAGCACAAGTCCAGATAGCAGACAAAAACGCCAGTCGCTACCGAGCACAACCTAATCTTTACAATTGAGGTCTGTCAAGACGCGAAAAAACCGCCAAAGGCCTATAGCCATTAGCGGTTGGGGTTTTGAAGATTTATTACTTTTCTGTCATTTTTTTGTGGGTCTGCTGTCAGATTTAGCCTCTATTGGTCTATATCTGGCCTCTTTACCGCTTACGTCTTCGTTTTTTACGGTTTCTGTCGGCACTCCGTTTGGCCCCTTTCTTTCGTCCTCTTTTTCGGCTGACCAGATGACTGCCTAGCTCATCGCTAATAAAGTGGCTAGCCGCACCGATTTCTAACCCGATTAAAATTGCTACCCATTCCGCTGCATACCTTCTAAAGACAGCACGGAAGGGATCTCTTAGCGTGCTCCAGGAAAGCTGTGCATCCCACAGTAAATTGAGTAGCTGAATGCCAATAAAGGTGAAGAGTGCCAGCCAAACGGCTAAGTAAATAACTCGCAATAACGTGCCGATGACAGGGCCGTGAGAGAGTCTAGACCGATGCTTAATCGCGATTTGATACGGTAGCCAAATCCAGCGCAGCGGACCCCATCGGGTGTATTGGACGGAGTGAATGTCTAGATCTGGGCCTAGCATTAGCCCGCCCACTAAGAAAGAAAGGCTGGTGACAGCTGTAAGCGTTGGGCTACGGGTAATTAAAATAGCGGGCGCGACAACAAAAGGTAGGCAGCAGTAGGTAATGCGGTCGTGAATTCGGCCTGATGGCATAGGCAGCTTAAAGATGCGATACCCTATACAGTAATACAAATGAATTGATGACGACCGAGAAACTACCTAACACGCACTAATACGCATACGCACTAATACACACGGATAAACCGTTGACTAGCGCTGTCTTGCTTACTTGTGCATGGGTATGTTTTTCGGTATGTTTCCTCAGAGACGAGCGCTACAGAAGCGCGGCGGGGAATCAGTGTTCAACCTGTAACATCTTCTGTTATTATCTTATTCCGGGCGCAAGAGCGCATCCGTTCGGGCGATTAGCTCAGTTGGTAGAGCGCCTCCCTTACAAGGAGGATGTCACAGGTTCGAGTCCTGTATCGCCCATTTTTTAAGGTATGAAGTCAGAAGTATGAACGGTGAAGTGAGAGCTTTCTTTGATGCATTGCTCATTATTCGTACTTCATCGTTATAGCTATTAATGACCAATAAGTCCCCTGATACGTCTTCTTCTAAGGGGGCTTCCCGGCTACCTTTCCAGTTTTGGATTGTGGCCTCGATTGCATTTATTAATTCGGTCAGTTTTACGATTATTATTCCAACACTGTATCCCTACGCGATGCAGTTTGGCTTAACTGACTTTGAAGCTAGCTTACTCACGACGGCCTACTCGCTGTCTCAGTTTTTTGGCACGCCTGTTTTAGGTCAGCTGTCTGACCGGTGGGGACGTAGGCCCCTGTTAGTGATCAGTCTACTGGGTACGGTGGTCTCTAATCTGGTGGCAGCTGTTGCGGGTGTACCGTGGCTTCTGTTTGCGGCTCGCATTTTTGATGGCGTTACCGGGGGCAATAACTCTATTGCTCAAGCTGCTGTTAGCGATATTACGTCGCCTGAGCAGAGAACGCAGGCATTTGGCATTTATAGCGGTCTGTTTCGCCTGGGCTTTGTCGCTGGCCCGCCGCTGAGCTATGTTGCACAAATCATTCCGCCGATTCGCATTGGGGGATGGCGCGTGTCTTCGCTGGGTATGAGTTTTCTGGTGTCTGCTGCGATCGCACTTATTGCTGCCGTTCTTTGCTTCTTTTTCCTCACTGAAACGCAGCCGCAGGAAGCAGAGCCGGTAGCTGGCAGCCTCGCCTATGAACAGGCTTCTACTAAAAGCAAGCGGTCAGAGAACAATCAAGCAGACCGCAAACAACCAAACCAGAAGCCGTCTAAAAAGCTTAACTTCGCCAGCTTATTCACGGCGCTCCGGCGTCCGGTGGTGGGCCGTATTTTACTGATGACGTTTCTCAACGGCTTCACCTTTACGATTTTTACCTTTGCGTTTCAGCCGTTCTTTATTAATGTGCTAGGCCAAGATGCCAAGAACTTGGCGATTGCCTTAGTCGCCTTCGGTATTCTGGCGTTTGTCTCTCAGGTCTTTTGTCTTGAGCCGTTGCGCAAGCGGTTCAGCATTGTGAACGTACTGGTGGGGGCGCTGGTTGCCAGGGGAGTACTCTTTTTACTGATGCCTGCTCTACCGGATATTGTGGCCTTTTCAGTTCTATTAGGCTTTTTTGGGCTAGTTAACGCCTTTCCTATGCCGCTAATCGACTCGATTCTATCGACCCGCAGCGATCAAAATGAGCAGGGTGAGGTGCTAGGGCTCAATGCATCTTACCTGAGTATTTCTAATGCGATTGGCCCAGCGGTTTCGGGGCTTTTGGTGACGGCCTATGGCTATGCGATGCCGTTTTGGGTGGCCGGGGCGACAACAGTTGCGATCGCAGGATTTGCCATCACGCTGAAACAGCCAGAACCAGACGCCAAACCGTAGGCACTGTTTTAGGGAGAGGGTCGCATTTAGGGAGAGGGCCGCAGCGCTACCGATACGTTAGGCGGCTATCTGCTCTGGCAAGGTTGCTGCTAGCTTCAGATACTTTGCCTGCAAAGGCTGCCACTGCTGCCAGAGCGCCAGTCGTGAATCTTGAAAAGCCTGATAGATAGTCGGTAGCTTTTCGGTCCAGTCTTTACCGATCTCATCGGTCAAAAACTCCGAAATCACCAGCTGATCTTGTACCTGTCCCAGCACTTTTTGCAGCTTACGAAATTCTCTGATCTGCGCGGCATAGGTAATGCCATAGAGGCCGCGGAAAAATTCGGTTTGATAACGGGTTTGCTTAATTTGCTTGCGCAAGTCGTGCAGCAGCTCGCCGTCTGTCTCCAGCTGTTGGTTGAGCTGATCTAGGGTAATGGATTTTGTAGGGACTCGTGCTTTACCCTGCTTGCGAGTAGCAATTCCCCAGCCGGGATGCTGCAATAGTGCGGTGAGCGGTTCGACAATTTTGCGAACTGCACCTGTGGTGGCCGGCTGCTGCGCGGCGCTGCCAAAGCTGGGCTGTTTGAGCCATTTCTTGCATTTTTTGGCGAGCTGCTTGTAGTCACGGCTGGTCAGTGTGTCTTCCATCTTAGAAAACTGCTTTTTACGTCGCTTTTTCAGCTTTTTCAGCAGCGATTCAATCGTTTTTTTCTCTTTTTTTCTAAGGCCCGAGATAGCTTGTTGATCTCCTAGCCAGGCTTGCATGACGTCAATGTCGCGTACCTTACCCAACGCTTTGGTTAGCTGCTTAACCGGTTTTGATAGGTCCGTAATGCCTTTGCTGTCGCTAGCTTGATCGGGCTCAAGGACATCTGAAAAGAGCAGCAGCGCAGCGCGAAGACGCCGGGTGCCAATGCGCATCTGGTGCAGGTTCTCAATATCGGTATCGGCTATGACTTGCGATCGCAATTTGAACACAGCTTTCGATTGCTGTCGAATAATTTGGTAAGCATAGCCTCCCAGCCGAGTGGCGTCGTCGGCAAGCAGCTTCGAAGTGCTTTCCTCAATGGCCTGCTCTTGTAGGTTCTGCTCTTCTGGGCCCTGCTTTTCTGGGGCGGCTAAATCAATCGCTTTGGTCATGTTCTTTTGCTACGTAAGTATCAGCAAATGCGTGTGTTACGAATGCTACCTATGTTGCTGGTCGGTTTTGTCGGCTTTGGCGATTTTCTTAAAGTTTCCTGATAGCTTAATCCTATGTTATCCAAGACTTAAGCGTCCGTTAATAAAAACAGAATTTCCAGATCGCTACGCTGGCAGAAGTGTACGTATTTGCCTATATTTACGCTTCTACATACTATAGAGGGTGGCCAATGAGCCCTAAAAAATTTCCCACTTAATCTAGGTAAATGTGACTTATACCGGTGCTAATCAACGCCCGAAGGCGTCGCCTTCTGGGTGGTTTTCAAACGTGCCAGCAGATTTGCTCGCCGGGGCCGTCGTTGCCCTAGCGCTGATTCCTGAGGCGATCGCATTTTCTATTGTGGCTGGCGTCGATCCGCAAGTCGGTCTGTACGCTTCATTTACGATGGCCGTCACTATTGCCTTCTTGGGCGGACGCCCGGCGATGATTTCAGCGGCAACCGGTGCAATGGCGCTACTTGTTGTTGATTTAGTTAAAAACTACGGTCTGGAATATTTGCTGGCAGCCACCCTTTTAACAGGCTTACTACAGGTGATTTTGGGCTCTTTGCGCATTGGGCGCATTATGAAATATGTGCCACGTGCGGTGCTAGTCGGGTTTGTGAATGCGCTGGCGATTTTGATTTTTAACGCTGAGCTAGAGCAGTTTGCTATTTCGCGTGAGGCCGAGTATTTGGGTCCTAACAACTGGCTAATGTACGTGATGGTTGCAGCGGGTTTGGCCATTATCTATTTACTCCCCAGGGTCTCCAGGCAGATGCCTGTGGTAAAAGAAATCCCCTCTCCTTTGATCGCTATAGTGGCACTCACCGCTGTGTCTGTTTCAACGGGGATGCGGCTACCTACAGTAAGCGATATGGGTGCTTTGCCCACGACTCCACCCTTTCTGCGGCTGCCCGCAATTCCGCTGAATTGGGAGACGATGCAGATTATTTTGCCAGTGGCGCTCACCCTGGCGACGGTAGGACTGCTGGAGTCATTTCTAACAGCTTCTGTGCTTGATGATATGACTGATACCAACAGCGATAAAGATCAAGAAGCACGTGGCCAGGGAATGGCTAACCTCATTACCGGAATGTTTGGGGGAATGGCAGGCTGTGCCATGATTGGCCAGTCGGTGATTAATGTGAAGTCTGGTGGACGTCAGCGCCTGTCTACTTTGGCCGCAGGCATATTTTTACTGTTCTTTATTTTGGCGCTGCGTGAGTGGGTCGGCCAAATTCCGATGGCGGCGCTGGTGGCGGTGATGTTTATGGTTTCTTTCAGCACGTTTAATTGGGCGTCGTTAATGCACTTCAGGCGAATGCCCAAGAGTGAGACGGCGGTTATGCTAGCGACGGTGGTGACGACGGTGATTACGCACAACTTGGCGCTGGGAGTTATGGTCGGAATTGCTTTGAGTGCGATCGCATTTTCTCGCAAAATCGGTAAGCTTATCAGCATTCAAAACGAGCTGAGCGAGGATGGTCAAACTCGCACCTACTATGTATTTGGCCAGCTATTTTTTGTGTCCGCTAACAACTTCCGTGAGGCGTTCAATCTCCACGAAAAGATAGAACGCGTAGTGATTGACCTAACGCACTCTCACCTATGGGACCACTCAGCCGTGCTGGCAATCGACAAAGTCGTTCTTAAACTCCGCGCCCATGGTTCAGAGGTCGTCATTGTTGGGCTCAATGAGGCAAGCGCTACCTTGCTAGAACAGCTGGCGATTCATGATAAAGAGAATGCGGCTGAGCTGGCAGGCAGCCATTAAAGGTCGATAGCGCTGGCAAGTAAACAACAGGTTAAGAGATATCTCAGCTGATACCTCATGGGAGTCTGTGCAAAAGCTCTCACTTTTGTCGAAGCAGCCACTGTACTAGCTGCTGCCAGGCGCTCGACTGAATAAGTTCAACTATCTCTAATGGCTGCCCCCACTGCTGTGAGAACTCTGAAAAACTCTCTACCCAATGAATCAACGCTTCGAGCGGTAGATAGGGAGAATGTTGCCAGGCCACCTGCAGGCAGTGCGTCATTTCTTCGGTGCAGCCTGTGTGGTGCAGATACCAGGCGGCCCAAACCATGGTGTGGTATCGCACAGAAGCTTCTAAAAGCTGAACAGATTCAGGCAGATCAGGCTGTTGAAAAAACTTGTTCAAAAACTTGCTCAAGTCTTGCGCTTGCACCAAACTGTTGCCCATCGCGCTGTTAGATCTTTGTCGGTAGCTAACGGCAATCTCTTTTAACCACGCTGACTGACATCCATTGAGTGCTAGTCGACTAACCAGGTCCACATCTTCAGCTGCCCGTAGCTGGGGGTCAAACCCATCGACCCGTATTAGCCAATCTCGTTTGATCATCAGAGCACTGGGCAGCACTGGTTTAAATCTTAGCCAGGTCTCAACCGTCAATTCGGTGGCTGATTCCCATAGTGCTACCGTTGCTATCGAGCGTCCTAGATCGTCAACGCGCTGCCAGCCACTTTGCACTAGCCCTAAGTCTGGGTTGGCCGCAAAGATTGATTTTTGCTGACTTAGCTTGTGTGGCAAGAAATAGTCATCCGCATCTAAGAAGGCAACCAGCTCTCCTCTAGCAATATAGATGCCGTGGTTACGCGCCGCTGAGACACCTTGGTTCTGCTGATGAACGTAGCGCAGCCTTGGGTTCGCGAGTCTTTCAATTGCCTGATAGGTGTTATCTGTAGAACCATCGTCAACAACAATAACTTCCATCGCGACCTGGTTAAGAGCGCTTTGAACAGCTTCTGCAATGTATTGTTCGCAGTTGTATGTTGGAATGACAACACTGATGCTCAATCTATCGCTCATTTTCTGCCGATTGTACCGTTTGCTGAGGTCGTTTGCTGAGATCGTTTTTTCAATGTTGTTCAGACGTGCTGCTCGAACATGTAGGGCCAGTATGTGAGGTCAGTATGTAGGGCCAGTTAGACAGTTCGCTCAGATATATTGCTATGAATGTGTGGTGCAAGTATTGGATGCGATCGCTCAGCCATGATAATTAACTCAGCCAATTTAGCTGACGTGTTGCAAATAACACTTCACTTATTATGTTGTATATCGCGTGTTGCATATTGCGGTGTAAAAATACGCCGATAAAGACAACTCTCTTTCTCATTTCCTTTTGGTAGAGTCTTCTTCTGGAAGTTCTTTTGATATGTTTTCTGCAATCTCTCTGTTGTAAAAAATTATACCTGCCTTAGATGTGATACTTGCCTCAGACATTAGCGTAGACACAATGACAAGTGTCATAACAGCTATTGCTATCGACAAATGGTTAACGAGTAGTCTTTATTTGAAATGAAAGTGCTATATCTTTCATTTCCGGATAAAAGAGAGTGTTAAGTCAACTTTGAAGGGGAACTTTTCTTTACCCTCAAACGTCTGTTGGCAACTGCCTACACTCAATGTTGCGATGTTGGTTGTTTGGGGCTTGACCTATCTGTCTCTATTATCCGTGAAAAGCCTTAATGGCATGAGCTATAGCCATCTTGAAGTCTAAAAAACAGATCGAATTGAACTGTCATTCTGGCTGTTCTCAAGACGTTTCTAAAGACATCCTTGGACCTTCATAAAGCTGTTTAGACGCTTTTACCCATGAGGTTTTGTAATGTGTTCTCAAGCGATGCATAGGTCACTGTTGTTGTCTCTTCTAAAAAGACGGCTCTGTTCTTTCAAAAAAGAAAATTTTAACGCTTGAGTCTGCTGCTCATGCCTAGTCATACTGGGCTTTTCGGGGTTTTGTGACTGTCGCTACCGAATGCTTCTTTACTGTAGCTTTATATAAGTTGAGTGAGTTCGCGCTACTATGACGAAGTGTTGAAACAACATCATGGAAGCATGCTGCTTAAGCGTGTTTTCTGCTTGGCGGCAATAGTTATTACGAGTTAGTGCAAGAAAGAGGTCATTGATGACTTCAAGTGCCCTACCTGGAAAATTTCAAGATTTTTTCGATATTGTTTGTGTTGAACATAAAAATATTCAACACTGTTGTCTCAGATATGTAGCTACGCCTGGCTAGCTGGTTCTACCAGCTGCTCAAGCGATTTTTTTTTTGGCATAGGTTTAGCGACAGCGGCTTTGCCTCGAATAGTTTCATTCTGTTGATAACGAGGGTGTCATTGCCATTTGTTAAAGCAAATGCAGTAAATTCCGGTTTCTATTGAACATTCATACTGATCACTGTTTCGATTTGTGTATGAGTGCTTAGATTCCATTAAAAGGAGGACGTAAAAATGTCTGTTGTAATAGGCAGCAATTTAAGTGACACCATTATTACAAGCTCTGAGGATGATTCTATCTTCGGTCGTAATGGTAACGACGTAATCGAATCTAGAGGTGGCGATGACGTCATTAACGCAGGTCGCGGCAACGACGTCGTCCGAGCGGGTACTGGCGATGACGATGTCTTCGGCTCTAGTGGCAACGATCGCATTTTTGGCCAGAATGGAAACGATCTTCTCAATGGTGGTAGTGGCTCCGACCGCATTTTCGGCGGCGGCGGTGACGACACCATTCTAGGTGGAAGCGGTGTTGATCGCCTGTTTGGTAATAACGGTGATGACACTATTGATGGCGGCGGCGGTCGCGACTTCATTTCCGGTGGCCGTGGTGACGATACGCTCTTGGGTGGCGCTGGTAGCGACACTCTTAACGGTGGCATGGGTGACGACACCATGCTCGGCGGCAACGGTTCTGACATCCTAAATGGTGGTGACGGCAGCGACACCATCGAAGGCGGCAACGGCGCTGATATCATCAACGGTGGTGCCGGTAGCGATGTGATGACAGGTGGCGCTGGTCGAGACCAGTTCATCTTTAACCGCGCTGATCTAGGCGGTGGTGCAATCGATGAAATCACTGATTTCAACGTTCGTCAGGATGCGATCATCATCAACGGTGTTGGTGAAGGCGCTGACGTCTCTTACGATAGCAAGACTGGTTTGGTCTCTATCAATGGTGAAGCCTTCCTTCAGCTAGATCCTGATCTGCACATCGACAACGATGATTTCATGATCATGTAAGCAAGTTCGAGTACTTGCATTAATGGGCTAGTTTTGAAACAGCCTTGTTCTATCTAGATAGATTACTAAGGGCTTGGGTAAAGGGCGTCTGCCATTTTCTCAGGTCCTTACCTGCTTGTTTTTCGCTGGGCTGTTTTTCGCCTGATTGTCTCTCGCTTGCTCCATTTTTTCAAACCGTTTTTCTCATGTCATAAAGCATGATGTCTGAAGAGGCTAGTTTGCAGCTTCGTCACGCGCTCGCCGTTGAAAATTGGCCGAGGGTTTCTCAGCTGTGTCAGCATTTATTGTTAGAGCGCTCGGATAGTGCCCTGTGTACTCTGTTGGGCAAGGCGCTAGTTCAGCAGGGGCAAGATGCTGAAGCGATCGCAGCTTACCTGCAAGGCTTACAAATACAGCCTCAACAGCCCAAAAGTCACTATGCGTTGGCCATCCTCTACACCCGGCAGCAAAAGATGGCGCTGGCAGTTTGTCATTATCAGATGGCATTGCAGATAGATCCGACCTGGCAAAAGGCTGCCTTTGGATTAGCCAGATTGTTTCATCGTTTGGGTGATTCTGCGCGTGCTTTTGAGAGTTACGAAGCCATTCTGGCAAAAGACCCGCGCTGCGCAGAGGCTCATTTCTCCCTGGGCCTTTTGTACGAGCAAAAGGGGGACGATCGGATGGCGATTAGAAGCTACCGAAATGCCATCTTTTCACAGCCAGACTATGTGGATGCCTACCGATATTTAGGCTCTATACTCGTTCGGCTCAATGCCAACGCTGCCGCTGTAGATGTGTACACCCAGGCGCTCACCCGCTGCCCGGCGGATGCAAACTTGTATAACAGCTTGGGTCAGCTAATGCAGGCGCAGGGCGATATTCAACTGGCTCTCGAAGCCTTTCGGCAGTCGCTGGTGATAGATCCTAATTTGGCGATCGCTCATCAAAATCTTGGCCGACTGAGTTTCACTCATCAGTCTGTTGCTCGGGCGGTGAGTCATTTTCAGCGAGCCGCAGCACTTTCTGTCAAAGATGGCCCTGTGGCGAATAATTCTGCGGCTAGCCTAGCTACTTTGAACGATTACACAGGTGCGCTGATCACCCAGGGTGATTGGGATGGTGTCATCCACTCCTTTTGTCAGGTGTTGAGGCTTGACGACGGTTTTGTAGAGGCCTACTGTCAGCGTACTAGCCAGCTGCCAGAGACGGATCTATTGTTTCGCCTGCAGCGAGCCTGCGGGCAGTTTATACGAGCGCTTCAGGCTGCGGATCGCTCTTCCCAGTCCTCGGCTTCCCAGTCTTCGGTTTCCCTGTCTTCGGCTTCCCCGTCTTTTGGTAATTCGCAGTCTTCAGATAGTTTGGAAAAAGAAGAGACAGGCCAGTTCACAGGCCAACTCACAGGCCTGCTCTCTGCTCAAACGACCGCTATGCTGAAGGCCAGGCTCGCCTATGTATACGAGTATTTAGCCGAGCTGTCTTTGGCCTGTGATGCACCCGCGAGAGCTGAGCAATGCTATCGTTTGGCCCTCTCTCTATCTCCTGATGCCTGGCACTTATACAAGTCTTTAGGAGAGTGTCTTCAGCATCAAGGCCGCCAGGCAGGTGCGATCGCCATTTATCAGGCGGGCTTACTTCAGGGGCAAGTGTCCGACCAGATGCCTAGCTCAATTTCTGGCCCAATCTCTTCAATAGAAGAGATCGATCGCCAGCAGTCAGTCCTTAATCAAACAGTAGTTTCAACCCTATTCCAGCTCGAAAAGCCGCTGCTTGAACAGCATTTAGTCCAAGCGCTGTCGGCTCAGAACAAACCTGCTGTTGCAGTAAGCGGGGTTTACCGGCGCGCTCAAGACTGGCTGATTGCTGCTACAGGATTGGCCGCTCGCAGCGAGTTTGTGCCGGTATCTGAGACGACGGGGCCTGATGCTGACTGTGGCGGACTGACATGCCGAGAGTGTATGACGAACCTAATTCGTCAATTTTCGCCTGTTCAAGTTAGCCAGTCTGCCTTTAAATGCGGAATCGCTTCACCTGAGGTAGACCATACTCTAGAGATTTTTGCCATTACCCTTCCCGAAGGGCGCACCTGGGTCTCTCCGCAACAGAATGCCTGGTCTGTCTGTAATGAAATCGCTATTTTTTCGGCGGATGATTTTTTGCTGGCAGATCTCTCTCGCTGCTATCCTTGGCCTTTGCCCGGCTGTCAGCGGCATGATTTGGCCAATCATACGGTGTTACAGCGCCAGAGCCCTCTACCGCCTGTTGTGACTATTCCAGGTAGAGTGGCCGTGCTTTCTGGCCTGTCTGCTCACGTTTACTACCACTGGCTGTTTGACGTGTTGCCTCGGTTCCATGTTTTAAATCAAGCGCTACGATTGGAGGGAAGCGACCTAAACACGATCGATTTTTTTGTTGTCAACAGTGTTGCAAAGCCCTTTCAGCGTGAGACTCTCCAGATCTTGGGCATTCCGCTAGAAAAGGTAGTTGAGAGCGATCGCGTTCCTCATTTGCAAGCCGACCAGCTAGTTGTTCCTAACTTTGCAGGCCATTTAGACTGGGTCCCACCCAGCAGTATGGATTTCTTGAGACGTGCTATTTTAGGGCGTCAAAGTAAACCAAGTGCAACCGTTGAACAGCTAGGCCGACGTCTGTACATTAGTCGCCACAAGGCCAAATACCGTCAGGTGTTTAATGAAGACGCGGTGATTGAACTGCTCAGCCACTTTGGTTTTGTTTCTGTCGCACTAGAGACCCTTAGCGTTGCAGAACAAGCGCAGCTGTTTGCTCAGGCTGAAGCGATTGTGGGTGCTCATGGGTCTGGCCTAGCTAACCTGGTCTTTTGCTCACCCGGTACTCAGGTCATAGAGTTCTTTTCTCCGTACTATTTGCGCACAGACTATTGGATGATTAGTCAACATCTCAAGCTCCATCACTACTATCTGGTGGGCGAAAGTTTTGCCTATCATCCGCTTCGCCAGCTGATGTATCCCAGTGGCCTGACAGAAGACTTTTCGGTTGATATTGCTGCGCTGCGATCGCTGCTTGACCAGGCCGGTTTAATCTCCTAGCGACTGTTGTTAGGCGCTGTTGTTAGGCGCTGTTGTTAGGCCCTGTTGTTAAATGCCTCTTTTCTACGACGTTTCTTTATCCAGATATCATGCTCCAATATCTCGACAAAGCCCTTACTGACTGCGAAACCCTAGCCACTCATCCAGACCCTACTGCTGTCTCGCAAGACTGGCTGGGCGCTTGCCAGACGGTTGGCAATATTTTGCTTGGCATGGGACTGGTTGAAGAGTCTCAGAACTGGCAGAGAATGTCTCTAGACTTTGAACCTGATACCGTCAGATTCTACGCTGCTTCTGGCTGGCTATACATTCGCTGCGAAGCCTGGGAAAAGGCCTCGTACTTTTACGAGCGAATGATTGAATATCAGCCTGACAATGCGGATATTTATTGTCGGCTTGCCAAAATTTACAATCAGCTGGGCGACTACAAGTCCGAGAGCGAGACGCTACACACTTTGTTGAGTCAACAGCCAGAAATGGCCGCTGCTGAAGGACACCATCAGCTAGCTAAAGTGCTAGAAGAACATGGGCTGAGCGACCAGGCGATCGCTTGCTACGAGCAGGCAATTGCTAGTGAGCCGGAGGCGACCTTGTCCTACTACGCGCTGAGCGAACTGCTGATAAAGCAAGGGCAGTCTCAGCGTGCCATTGAGCTCTTAGCACAGCTGACACAGCAGATTCCCGATGATGCGACTGCTCACTATCGATTGGGCCGCGTTTATCGTCAGGCGGGCCAGTACGAGACGGCAATTTTGTCTTTTAGACAGGCCCTAAAATTCGATGCTGATCTGCACTGGGCCTACATGGGGTTGTTAAATTCGCTGCTGCAGCTATCTCGCTGGGACGAGACGATTGAATCTTGCAGAGGCATTATTCACTTTGTTGGAGAATTCCCCTGGGCCTATTGCTTTTTGGGCAATGCGCTGGCGAAAAAAGGCGAGCTGGCAGAGGCGGCTAAAAGTCATCAGAAAGCTTTTGAACTACGGGGCTGGGAGCGTTGTGCTGAGCGGGAATACGAGTTCTCGCACACCTGGTTTAGTGAGAATATTTCGCTGTGGGAGCGCCATTTGCTGCCGCTCAATGAGCCGGATGAAAGATCCCCAATTGCCGTGTTGTCTTTAGGCAGTAGCGACGGTAGCAGTCTCTGTTGGCTGGTCGATGAAATTTTACGGTGCGCAGGCGATCGGCTAGTGTGTATTACAGAAGGTGCTAGTCAGCAGCTTCAGCAAAATTTGGCAAAGCTGCCCGAGTCCGACAAAGTGAGCCTTGAAATAGGTCCTTTGCAACCTCTGTTAGAACCGTTTGCTGATGCTGAGTTTGACGTTATTTACATTCAAAGCGATCGCAAGCAGGGCAACTACCTCAATACGCTAGCAACGCAGGCTTGGCAAGCGCTCAAGCCGGGTGGGCTAATGTTCTTTAAAGACTATCAGTGGCGCGACGAGACCGATCCGGCCCAGTCTTCTAAGCCAGGTATTGACGCATTTATTCAGTCCGTATCATCCCAGGTGCAGATATTGCATCAGTCTCATCAGATGATTTTGAAGAAGGTGGTGCAAGAGATAACTGTGCAAGAGATAACTGTGCAAGAAGACGTGAAAGAAGAGGATGCGCTGCATGCTTAGTCAAGAACACCCGGCATCGCAGGCTGCGATCGCAGTAGAGCACCCTGTTGGAGAAAGCTCTAAAGAGAGTCTGCAAGCTGAGGTTATCTCAGCATTGCAGCAGGCTCAGCTAGCGACTAAAGCAGGCGATTGGTCGGCGGTTGTTACAGCTTGCATGCGTGTGATCGATCAATGCAGTGATATCGAGACCAACGCCCAACCCGGTATTCAACTTAGTCGACGCTTAACCTCACGCGCTGAGGCGCAGGAGAGTTCGCAGGAGAGCTTGCAAGAGAGTTCGCAACAGGCTATTGCCGGTAGAACGACTGCCGCGATGTATCAGACCAAAGCTGACATCCTGGTGGAAAAAGGTCAGCTAGGCGACGCCGTAGACGCATTACGCCTAGCACTTGAACACCAGCCCCGGCAGGTGTTGCTGCACCAGCAAATCGCGGCACTGTACGCTAGGCAGCAGCAGTGGCAAAAGGCTATCCAGTACTACCAGCAGGCCCTAAAGATTAATCCGAACGATGAGGGCGTGAAGGCTCACATAGCTGACGCTTGGGTCAAGGTTGCGCGATCGTGCAACCAAACGGGCGACACCACAGAATCGATCAGGGCCTATCTGGAGTCGATTCGGTATCAGCCTCGGCTGTACAACGCCTATAACCGCCTGCGCTACAACTTGATGCGCTATGACCTGGCAGAAGGCGACCCGGTGCTAGAAGAGGTCGTTAGCGTCTGTCAGCAGATTGTGGAGGCCTCTCCAGGCCTGCAGGCAGCCGCAGTGACGCTGGGCTACGCCCTGACGAAGTTAGGGAAGAGCCGTCAGGCCATAGAGTGCTACCGGGCAATCAGCAACCATATGACCGTGCGGCAGCTGTACGGTCGAATGACACCTCGCGAGCGTTCTCAGGTGAACTTTCAACCAACTCCTCAGCTAGGCCTGCAGTCAAACGCTGAAACAGATATCGAGCTCCTAGATCAGCCGCTCTCTCCTAAGTTTATGGTAATTGGAGCCGAGAAGTGTGGCACGACTTCGCTCTATCAATATCTATTCTCTCACCCGCAGGTTCTGTCACCCGTTGAAAAAGAGATCGATTTTTTTGACCTAGAATACAAGCAGGGCAAAGCCTGGTATCAGGCGCACTTCCCAGCGCAGTTTAGGGTAACTGCTGCTGCGCAATCCAAGACACTGCCTTCGCTTCAGCGAGCCTATATTACCGGAGAGACCTCTGCCAACTACCTCTACAGCAATACTGCGCCTGCTCGTGTGTTTGAGTATTTTCCCAAAATTCAGCTGATTGTTGTTTTGCGTCATCCGGTCGATAGAACCATTTCTCGCTACAACATGATGGTGCGCAACGGCACTGAAAAGCGCAGCTTTGAAGCTGCTATCGATGCAGAAAGAGCGCTGATTGAGCCAGCGTTAGTTGGTGAAGCGTCAGCGGCAGAGCTCTGGCCCTTGCTGAATCGCGCTCGGCATATCGGCAATAGCCTGTACTACCATCACCTATGCCGTTGGCTGAATTTTTTCTCGCGCGATCAGCTGCTGGTTTTACGAAGCGAAGATTTATTTTCGGCCCCTGAACAGACTTTGAAAACGATCTGCCAGACGTTGAAGATTGACGGCCCGCCCCACCAGGACTACGGAAGGTACAACGCAGGCCAGTATGGTGCTGTTTCTTCCGAGACGCGTCAGCAGCTGTTCAATTTCTTTGAACCACAGACACGAAAGCTCGAAACTTTACTTGGGATGACGTTCGGATGGGTTGCTCAGTAGCACCGCTGGCTGACCGCTATGGCCGAGGGCTTTGCTTTACCCGTGTAGCGCATTCAATTTCAGAATTTGATACAGATTTCTAACATGACAGACTCATCGCCTCCTTCGTTGGCTACTCCAATTGAAAAGCCTGCACATAGCAATATGGGCACCGCATATGGCTATCAAGAAATTGATGCCGAGATTATCGACTACAAAATTTGGAAGATCTGGTCGCCAGAAGCCGGTTTCTCGGCTCGGGGGCCGCGTCCTGCTAGCTTAGCACCGGGTGAATACTGCACCTCTTTAGGCGCTGCCTTCACGTTTGGTCGTTTTGTTCCACGGCCTTATACTGAGCTACTGGGCACCGCGCTAAAAGTACCGGCGCTCAACCTAGGCTTTTCAGGCGTAGGCCCCTCTTTTTATACGGAGCCTCGCAACAAAACGCTGATTGATTTGGTCAATCACTCTAAGTTTGTCACCATCGCTATTTTTTCTGGGCGATCGCAGGGAAATTCTCGGTTCAAGACGACTCATTATTCGCAAGAACAATATATTTTAAGTGATGGGAAAGTTGTTCCCGCTGATTTTGCCTACCAGCGGCTGCTAGAGACTGCGAATGTTCAGGAAATTGCCTCGCTGGTTGCTGAGACGAGAGCCGCTTACATCAGCGAGTTTTCTAAGCTGCTAAATCAGATTACGGTGCCAAAAGTACTGGTCTGGTTTTCTAAGCGATCGCCTGATTATGAAGAGCGATACGATACGCTGTTTCACCTTCTTTCCAGCTTTCCACATCTGGTCAATCGGTCAATGGTAGAAGCGCTAAGACCGCTGTGCGATGACTACGTTGAACATGTCGATAAGACCGGACTGCCGCAGCCGTTCATCAGCCGATTTACCCAAGAGCCGGTCTCAATCGTACGCTCACGCGACTATAAGAAAGGCAAAATTCAGCTTACCTCCTCTCACCTGAGCGAAAACAACTACTACGCCTCTCCTGAAATGCACAGACGGCTAGCGCTACGCCTGCTGCCTATTTGCGAGCAGTGGGCGTAGTCTTTTATAGTTCGCCTGGCTACTACCTATCTGGCTACTACCTGTCTGGCTGCTATTTATCTGGCTGCTACGGATATTTCCTCTACATTCCGCGGTTTTCTGTGGCAACGTGTTGATTTTGATACGTAAGATACATCTATCAGAAAGCCCTTTATGGCATGCTTCACTGAGCCGAGTAATTGGCCCTACATGCATCTACGCTCGCGCCACAAATAATTGAATTTGCATAATTGTACTGATTTACTTCTATGAAGCTTGAATAAATTTGTGTAGGTCTCAGTAGCATCATTGAGTTATGTCGTTATATCAATTGTGTAGTTATACACCCCGTGTCACTGCGCTCCTAGAGTCAGGCCTAGAGTTAGGAACGTGTTACGAAAGGGCGCTGTTGCGATTGATCTCAAGTCGTCCTGTCTGAAATCATCACTTGAGAGACTAGGTGCGATTCAGAGTACCTACGGAGGGTTCCTATGGAAAACCTTTTTCTCGAAAGACTTTTTTCCTATTTCTTCTTTTATTTCAGTGGGCGTTCACGCTGTTGAACTACCAGCAAAGGGTTGAATTTACATGAATTTTTCAAATGGGGCTCGCCTCAGCTCTAGGCGGCTTACAAAGTCTTCGAGGTCAGCGCCGCAGACGCGACAGCCTCAGGATATTGTGACCGTAGAGTGGCAGTCTCTGTTACTAGATCCCACGACAGCACCTGTTGATGAGAGCTTCGTTTCGTCATCAGCGCCCGAGCTTGTTTTGAGAAAACACCACAGGAACAACGACGCTGTGAAAGACAATTTGACTGGAATAGAGTCCCTGTCGGCGATGGATCGAATGGAGCCAGCTGCTATAGATCAAGGCGCGGGCACTATGACGATTGATCAAAACACTATTCACGCCGTTCACAATGCTCATTTGGAGTCGAATTCTCTAAGCTCTCATGCCTTGACCGTACGCGCTGCTCAGCCAGCTGAGCTTTCTAGTATCAGCACGCCCGCTAACACGTCTGCCAACAGGGTCTCTATGGGACCGAGTGTGATTTTGGCGTCTGATTCGGCAACAGAAGTTGTCACGATATATCTGCGTCAAGCTCAGGCCTACTGTGAAGAAGAAGAGTGGGACAAAGCTTTTTTAGCCTGCCGCGAAATTCTTAAAGTTGCGCCAGCTAATGCTGAAGCCTATAAGTTTTTGGGGAAGATTTTGCAGCAGCAGGGTCGGCCGACCGATGCCATGGGATTTTATGCCAAGGCTTTAACGCTCAGGCCCAACTTCCCTGAGGTGTACAGCAATATGGGCAGCTTGTACGCCAAGAAAGGAGACTGGGAAGATGCGGTTAGCTACTACAAAAAGGCGATTGAAAGCGATCCAACTTTTGCGGTTGCCTATCTCAATCTTGCGAAGGTTTGGAAAAAGCTGGGGCGTACCGAAAACGAACTTAACTGCCTAGCGAAAGCCTACAGCCTACAGCCTGATTTGGGTGCCGCTTTAGATCACTTCAAAATGGGCCAGTCTCTAGAGGCTATTGGCAACCGTGAGATGGCTATTGATTTTTATAGGCAGGCAACAGCGCAAGATCCAAAAATGATCGATGCCCATCAGCGGCTGGCAGATCTGTTGGAAGACAGTGGAGACTGGCAGGGCGCGGCGGTTTGCTATCGCAAAGTTGTCGATCTTAACGCTGAAGCCGAACGGTTAAAAGCTGAAGCCCGCCGCCGGGCGCTCCAGGCGAAGGCAGCTCAGCAGGCGCAAGCCGCGCTTTCTCAGGCGACAACAGGTACGTCGACTGCTGTTCAATCGTCTTCTGCGCCCGTTCAATCACCTTCTAGGCGACTCTCACCTGAGAATCAACGCCTAGTGAGCAAACTGCTGAAAGCCTCAACTACTCAAAAACTGTTGAAAGCGCCTGCGGCTGTCTCTTCTCCAGCGTCTGAGTTTGTGCCTGCTGCCCTACCTCCTTCAGACGATCCGACCGTAGCTGCTGAGCACTATGCAAAAATGAAGGACTGGCCCAATGCGATTCGATTCATGCAGCAGGCGATCGCACAGTCTCCTCGCTCAGCAGCGCTGTACCGTAGCCTGGCTGAGATCTTCGATAAAAGCAACAACCTCAAGCAAGCCGCAGAAACCTGGTATCAGTCGTTTGTTCTAGACCCAGCCTGGCCCAGTCCAGAGCAGTGTTTTGCCTTAGGTAAGGTGCTCGCTCGGCACAACAGTGTTGAAGCTGCGGTGCGCTGTTATCGGCAGGCTATTCACGCTCAACCTGAGTTTGCGCCAGCCTATACCGAGCTAGCCCAACTGCTGCGATCGCGAGGTAACACAGCCGCGGCAGATAATATTTTGCAACAGCTCGCTGCGGTGAGTGGAAAAAAAAAAGTAGCTAGCGCCCCCGCCTCGGCTCCGTCCGGTTTGGCTGTCCCTTCAGCGCCCGAGCGGACTACTGCGACAGGGCCTTTGCCATCAGGTACTTCATCTAGCGGAGTACCTGATGGTGATGCCACTGATTCTGTTCATATGCGATCGCTCACCATGCATAAAAAAGGAGATTCGCTCAAGTCTCAGGGTCGCCTAGAAGAGGCACTGGAATGCTATCAGGCTGCAATTCAGCTGTTAGAGACTGATAGCTCAACTGATAGCCCAAACGGCGCTGGTAGCTCCAATGGCACGTCTCCTCTGATGGATCAGACCGCTTCTGAGCAAAATCTTCCTGTCCAGAATGCTCAATTCAATTATCAGCCTCAACCCGATCGAACCTCTCCATTTGAGCAAAGGCCTCAGTTTGGTGAGAGCCCGTTTGATAAAGATCGGCTCGGTAAAGAGAGCACTCAGCCCCAGTCCGTCCAAAGCATTGCAGCTATTTCTCAGAACGGCTCTCTAAACCATAAAGATGCTCGGCTTAAGCGCCCCGCTCCAGCCGATGTTCAAAGTGCGATCGCCGAAGCCCAGTCAAGAGCGCTTAGCGCGCATAAGCAAGGTGATACGCTGCGAGAAGAGAAGCAATGGAGCGAAGCTAAAAACTGTTATCAATCTGCGATTCAGCTAAATTCAGAGTTCTCTTGGTCGCATCATAGTTTGGGCGACTGCTATAAGAATTTAGGAGAGTTTACTCAGGCGGTTGCGGCATACCGGCAGGCCATTGCACTCAATCCTGACTTTGCTTGGTCTTACTACAGCTTGGGCGAGGTGCTTGAGGCTCAGGATAAATGGAATGAGGCCGTAGAGGCTTACAACAAAGCTGTTCAGCTAGATCCAACGTCTCCTCAAATGGGTAAAAAGCTGGCTGACGCGCTTAAGAAGAGTGCTGATATTGGCTTGAAAAAGTCCGCTTTGCACTACTCTCAGCTGGCCAAGACCGAAGGACTAGACCCTGATATTTATCGTCAGGCGATCGCAACAAATCCTCAGAATACGGATGCTTATGAAAAGCTTGCCCGTGTTTTACAAGACAGTGACCAGATAGACGAGGCTATCTTTGTTTATCAAACCGCATTGCAGATAGATGCTGATCAGCTCGATTTACGCCTACAGCTGGTTCAGCTGCTTGCTAAGAGCCAACAGTATCCAGCGGCTATTGACTGTGTCAACCAGGCGCTGGCGCTGGCCCCTACTTCGGTGCCGCTGCATCTTCGACTGGGTGAACTGCTAAGTCAATCGGGTGATTTAGACGCCGCTTTAGAGATTTTTCACAGATGTCTAGAGCTCGATCCTTCGTCTTACTGGGCTCATCAAAATATTGGTAACGTCTATTTGTGGCAAGGAAAGGCCGATGATGCTGTATCGGCCTTCCAGTCGGTAATAGCGCTAAATCCAGAGCTAGCGACAGCCTACAAGCAAATGGGAGATGCCTTCACGGCTCTAGGCAAAGTAGAAGCCGCAACTACCGCCTATGCAAAAGCGATTGAACTAGATCCTCATGTCAAATGAGGCGCAAGTAGACGGTAATCGTTAGAGAAGCACTAATAGAGAAACGCAGATAGAAGAGAAGTACGGAGTCGTTGACAGCAGTCTTGATGGAGGGGTGAGAAACAGCATGTGGGTAAAGCCGAACTTTTCAGAGGTTCCCGACTATATTGAAGTCTTGAAAAGTCAAAAATGCAGCTATAAGTCAGCCGCTGCCTCTGATCCTCCAGCTGTTTCCATCATCTCCTCTTTTTACAATGTTCCAAGAGACTATTTTTTAGAAACGAATCACTCTATTGAGAATCAGACGTTTCAAAACTACGAGTGGATTATTGCCGATGACTGCTCGACCGATGCTGATGCGATCGCCCTTTTTGATGAACTGCCTACGCTAAATCCTAAAATAAGAACAACACGTCGCCTTAAAAACGGCGGCCTATCTGCTGGGCGTAACACTGCGATCGCCCAGGCTAAAGGCAAGTACTTGTTTTTTATGGATACGGATGACCTGCTTGCACCGACAGCGATTGAAAAATGTGTTTTATTTCTAGAGGCCCATCTAGATTTTTCCTTTGTGAACACCTATTCTGTCGGCTTTCAGGCAGAGGAATACTGGTGGACAAAAGGATTTAATCAGCCTAGCGAATTCATTAAAGAGAACCGAGTCACAGGCCGATTACTGTACCGTAAGCAAGACTTTGACCAGGTGGGCGGATTTGACGAAACGCTCAGATTCTATGAAGACTGGGACCGCTGGTTAAAGGCGATTGTTCAGGGCCAAAAAGGCTGGACGATTCCTGAGTTTTTAGACTGCTACCGGCGCACTCAAACAGGCTTGCTGGCTGCTTCTCGCGCTAAAGTCGATCAAGAGCGGCAGGTCAGCAACGAGATTCGATCTCGCTATCAGTCATTTTTTGAAGATCGCCACCTACCTGATCTTGAGCTTGATCGTCCCATGTTTTCTCTCCGTACGCTGCGACGACAGCCCACTGTTCAAAACCCGCTCAATGCAGACAATGCAGGTAAAAGAATTTTGTGCTGGTTTCCCCACTTAGAAGTTGGCGGTGCTGATAAGTTTAATCTAGATTTACTTACTGGCCTCAAGCATAGAGGCTATGACATTACAATTGTGACAACTATGGAGTCTCAGCATCCATGGTTTGCAGAATTTTACGCGGTGACACCTGACATTTTTCATCTACCAAGGCTGTTTCACTACGGGCACTGGTTAAGTTTTGCTCGCTACATACTCGCTTCGCGGCAGATTGATCTTTGTTTTATCTCCAATGCCTATTACGCCTATCCGCTGCTTCCCTTTCTTCGACGTGAGTTTCCTCAGCTTGCGTTTGTTGACTATACCCATACTGAAGATCCAGGCTGGCGAGAAGGGGGCTATCCCCGAATATCCTGCCAGTACAGTGCGTATTTAGAAGCTCAAGTAACGACTTCTAACTATCTGGCTGAACAATTTCGACAGCTAAACCTAGGAGTTGTAGACCGATTGAAAGTGTGTTATGTCAACGTGTCCGAGCAGCACTGGCAGCCAGATAAGCGTAGAAGAAAAGAGTATCGAGCCAAGCTGAGTATTGCCGATGACACGACCGTTTTTGTTTTCCCCGCTCGGATGACCGCTCAAAAACGGCCGCTGTTCTTTCTGGATATTATCAACAAGCTACTGGCAGAGGGCGCCTCCTTGAAGGTGTTGATGTTAGGTCAAGGGGATTTGCTAGAGCCAGTCAAAGCAAAAATTGCCCGGCTTGAGCTGAGCGAGGTCGTTCACATTTTGCCCTTTGTTTCTCCACAAGAGATGGTGGGTTACTATTCTGCGGCTGATTTAGTACTGTTGCCATCGGCCTACGAAGGTATCTCGCTCGTGATGTATGAAGCTATGTCCATGGGTTTGCCGGTAGTGGCTTCAGATGTTGGTGGCCAAGATGAGCTGCTATCAACAGACAGCGGTATTCTGGTGCCTTTGGGACCTGCAGATGAGTCGGAATGTGATGCCTATGTGTCTGTACTGCAGCCACTGATAGGCGACAGTCAGTTGCGGCAACGGATGGGCTCAGCGGCGCGGTTTCGAATCCGGACGCACTTTCGCTTAGAGATGATGGTGAAGCGAATGGCAAAGATTTTTCAAGATGCGATCGCGGCTCGTCAGCAGCAGCAGACCGAGATAGTGATGTCTGAGCTCATGCCTTGCGAAGAGTCTTTGCTATGGATTCAAGAGTTTCTGGCTTTAGAGAAAGTGTGGCACGATTTTCAAAATGTAACACAGACCCTATCGCAGCTTCAGAGCTGGGTCGCGCAGCTAGAAAAAGAGCGCAATTTATACAAAACCGAGAGTGCTGCTTGGCAGCGAGTTGCTCAAAAAAATCAAATAGCACTCAACCAGCTAAAATCAAAAACTGTATAAAATTGAACAACTGTCGCCAACCCTCTCTATAAATGACTACTCTCACCGAAAAAATTAAAAAAAGCTATAAATACCTGCCAAAAGCTGCGTTTAACTACTCAGTCAACATCTCCGAGAAGAGTTCCTTTATCTATATTGAGACGGCAAAAGTCGCCTGCTCAACCATAAAAAGAACGCTGCAGGATCTTGAAACAGAAGTGCTTGGCCTGCCGCCTATGCCAGTTGTTAGGAACGTACATAAAAAGCCAGAATCTCCTCTTCTTTCTCCTGATGATATTGGCTTAGATAACTTTTGCGAGATGTTGAAAGACGCTCATATTTTGAAATTTGCATTTGTCCGCAACCCCTACACCAGGGCTCTTTCTGCCTACTTAGACAAGATTAAAAAAGAAAGTGCTGAGAGAGAAAAAATAGCAAAAAGGTTGAATGTATCCTCTGATACGGACATCTCTTTCGAAACTTTCCTAACCTGTGTGAGTGAAACGCCTATCCATGAAATGGATCATCACTGGAGACCCCAGTCGTATCAGCTAATGTCTGATTTGATTGAGTACGATTTTATAGGTCGTTTTGAGAATTTATCGGTCGATTTAGAGAAAGTTCTCAAAAAAATATATTCTGATTCAGAGGTTGGCGATAGAACAGTTAAAAGGTACTCTCCTCATTCTACTCAGGCTGACGCGAGACTCCCTCATTTCTACACGGAAGTCGCCGTAAGTTTAGTCAAAAAAGTCTATCAAAAAGATTTTGACAACTTTGACTATTCGTTAGAACTGCCAGTAGATGGCGTAGAGCAGATTGATGAGCGCTATCTAGAGTATTTTGCAAAAGGAGAGAAGTTGCTGAAGACTGGCGATATTCCAGAGGCAATTCAAGCGATTCAAACCAGTATTGAACTCAACCCTAGCTTCTGCTGGTCTCATCACTGCCTAGGGAACGCATTGTTTTGGAACCAAGAAGAAGAAGCCGCTGTTCTCGCTTATCAAAGAGCAACTGACCTTAACCCAGACCTAACAGCTTCTCACCGTCAGTTGAGTAGAATCTTTGCGAAATTTGGCGATCTAGAGAAAGCTCAAGATGAACGCGCGATTGCCGATCAGCTAGATCGCGCCAGAAGCGACTAGCCAACCGCAGCTGTTCTCCTTTGTCTGATCTGACTCTCCTGGCTCGCTTGTCTAATCAGTGTTGCCTACAACCTCCATGGTCTGCGACCTCAATGGTTAAAGAGCAGCTCTCTCTTTATCTGCCATTGGTGTTGTTTTGGGTCCATGCTATGTCCGATCCGTTCCTACTTAGTTCCGTTCCTACTTAACTGATGACTGAATCTGACTTAGTCCCTGACTCGCCGTTTCTGACTCGCCTCGTCAAAGCATTGCCCCTGTTTTTAGTCTTTGAACTATGAATACCAGCGTACTTACTACCGCAGAGCCTCACGATTTGAGAACTCAAATTCGCACTGTTGAAGAACTTATCAAAGAAAATGCTTTTGACAGGGCAGCTGATGCCTGTCATCAGGCTATTAAGTCGATGCCCAACAGTCCAGATATCTTTCGTTTATTAGGTCTTGTTCAAGAGCATCAAGGGCACTTGAATGCTCAAATTGAAAGCTACCGAGAAGCGATTCGGCTCAATTCATTTCAGCCCAGCTGGGTGTATCTGGTATTGGGGCAAAGGCTACAAAATCAGGGCCACTGGGAAGAGGCAATTACCGTTTACAGACAGACCATTCAAATTTATGCAGATAGCGCCGAAGCCTATCGCTGGCTAGGGTTTTGCCTGGAACGACAGGGCGACGAACTCGGCGAGATCGAGAGCTATGAGAAAGCGATCGCACTTGACGCGAAAGACCAGCCGATATGGGTTTTTACGACCCTGGTTTCTCTGCTTTCTAAGCACGGTCAATACGACCGGGCCAACGCAGTTTATGAAAAAGCAACCTCTGTTTTTCCGGAGCTATCTAAGACAATATATGCGCCGCCGCTGCCCGTGGCAATAGCTGACAAAGACAAAACACTATCGGTCCCTACTCGGCCTCAAGAACCTGAGACTATCTCACTAGAAGAGTATTTGCGCTCGGCTAGAGACCTGTGCGATGAGGGCTATCTAATTAAAGCAGTTGAGATTTATCAGCAGGCGATCGCACTTTATCCTAACGAAGCGGTTCTCTACTTAGAAGTTGGTGCGATTCAAGAAAGAATCGGAGACTTTAAAGCGCAGGCCGATAGCTATCGACGAGCAATCGAGCTAGATAAAAATCAGCCTGCTTGGGCCTATCTGGTGCTGGGTCGCTTTCTATTGAGACAGGGGCAGGTAGAAGATGCGCTAAAGCTTCATATTGCCTGCGCTGAGCTACATCCTCAAAATGCAGAAGCCCATCGGGCGATTGGTGCGGACCAGGAGAAGCAAGGTAATGTCTCTGAAACCATAGAGCGCTACCGCAAAGCGATTGAGTTAGACCCTCAGCAGCCAGAGTGGGTGTATACAACGCTGGGAAATAGTTTGCTAAAGCATGCTTCTGATTTTGAAGGCGCAATTGCGATCGCCCGTCAATGTACGAAGCTTTACCCTAACGGTGCGCAGGGCCAAAAGCTACTGGCTAATCTCCTCAGCGTAAGAGCAAAGCAAAGCCGGGAGAAGGCATTGGATTTGTACATGAGAGCGATAGACCTAGCACCAGACGACTTAGAGAGTTACTACAGCGCTATTGAGCTACAGCCCAATGACGCTAGACTTTATCTGCTCCTAAGCCATGCGCTAGAGCGGCAGGGCGAGTTCGAGCGGGCCGCAACCTTTCGCAGCTACGCCAGAGGCAACGTTCCCACAGAAGAACCTGCTCTTGATACAAAAGTTGTCAGAGAAAACGCCTTTGATTGGAAATTCTATATTACTTACTATTCAGATCTTTCTTTTTTGTCCTGTTATGAAGATGCTTTTCGACACTGGGCAGAATACGGACAAAAAGAAGGCAGAGTCTCTTGTGTTGCTGCTCTGTATGAGCAGATGGGCGTCGATGATGCCAACCTGCCAAGTAATTTTTCGTATTCAGAATACCTTGAAATCAACCCTGATCTAAAAGAGGGCTACGGCGACAATAAATACGCTGCGATCACTCACTTCCTCAAACATGGACAAGCTGAAGGCCGCTACTATTCCTTTGACCAGCTATACTACTCTGGCAAGCGGCTAGACAGAGTTGCAGAGCAAGAAGATGCGGCTATTGCTATTACCAATAGTAAAATGGCAGCGCTGGTGAGTATCTCCTCACTGGAGCTTTGGATAGACTCGCTCAACGCTATTGAAAGCCTATCGATAGCGCCACACGATTTGTTTGTTAGTTTAGATAGCCATCTTTGGACACCCGAAGTTCATGAGCAAATTTGTCTGAGTTTTCCGGATTGCCGACTGTTAATTGCGCAACAAGAGAACAACAGAGTAGAACAGTATCTGAGCCTGATGGACCAGCTACAGTGGGATCAATACGACGTATTGACTTTGATTCACGCTAATAAAGATACAGATTCTGACTCTAAGCAAGCTACAAACCATAGAAAGGAGACCTTGAGTGCTCTGCTCGGTTCATTAGAGCGTCTGCAAGAGAATCTAGATATTTTAAGAAGTAACGGATCGGTTGGACTAATTTCATCTCACGGCGGAGAGGAGTCTAACTTCTCTGAGATGGATCAAACTTACTTTCAAATGTTAGACGAGCTAGGTGTTTCGCCAGAACATCGTAACAGTGAATATATTCCAGGTCCGATGATGATGGTTAAAACAAGTTTGATACAGCCGGTCTTTAACAGGGTGAAACAGTGGCAACAGTCCAAGGCTGCTAAAGACGAATATACGAACAGTACGCTTTATCCTACGAGCAAGCACCTTGAGAATACTATGCTCCGCCTGTTGGCTAGCAATGCCAGTAGCCAGCACATAAAATTCTACTGGCAGGAGTAACCATGAAACTCTTATTTGTCTCCCACAACGCTACGTTAACTGGCGCACCAAAGGTCATTTTTCAGATTGCCAAGGAGTTCTCTAAGCAGCATGATGTCACGCTGGTGACTAAAGAAGATGGTCCGCTGTTCCAAGAGATGCTGCGAGATCCTGCCAATACTATCGTTGGTCATAATACTGATACTGCCTACGGCAACTACGACTTCTCTTTCGAGGAGAAAGTAGAAATGGCTCGGCTCTTTCTAGAGAAAGAAATGCCAGAGGTTGTCTATGCCAATTCTGTTGAGACTGCCGAATGGCTGATTGCAGCTAGGATGCTCAAAATCAGCAACATCTTTCATATGCACGAGATGAAAGATGCGCTCTACAGCGGTCTGAGAACCGGTTGCGTCAGCTTAGATGTGATGGACTATGTGGACCTGCTTATAAACGTATCGAAAGACGTAGAGCGAGACGTTAAAGCCTTTTTCCCGACGCGCCCCAAGCGGTCGGTGATTTTAGAAAATTTCTTTGAGTGCGACGATATTGTTGCTAGAGCTCAAAAAAAGCAGCCCCTGCCAAAAAATGCTAACGGTCAGCGCCTAAATCCCGACAAGCTAACCATTTGCGGCTGTGGCAGTGCATCGCCCCGAAAAGGTGTTGACATCTTTTTTGAGGTTGCTAAAGTACTACCAGACATTCAGTTCCTCTGGATTGGGCGCTTCCATAATCAGAGCGGTAATCCGCTCAAGCAGACTTTTTTTGATGATGCGCTCCCTAATTTTTTTATTACCGACGAGGTAGAAAACCCCTACTTCTATCTGAATCTCGCTGAGATGATGATCTTGACCTCTAGAGAAGATCCCAATCCTCTAGTTGTCTTTGAGGCGTTGATTTTAGGAAAACAAGTTGTCTGCTTTACTAAGACAGGCGGTAGTCGTTTTGTTTTAGACCGGTGGGGATACACGCTCTCGAACGAATCCAACTGTGATTCAATCGTTGAGTTTCTCAATAAAGTCATTATCAAAGAGGCAGGTGGGACTCGTTTGTATGAACCTAGCTGGCTTGCCAGCATTCCAGAAAGGGTCAGAGAGCACTACGATCTCTCTTCTATCTTCCCTACTTTCGAAAGACTGGTCAGAGAGACGCGAAACGGCCAGCTGGTCGCTAATCTATCACCTGACGCGGCTGATCTAGAGGTCGCGACTCTTGATACTTCTGGCCGCGATGCTACGCTTGCGTTGACCCCAAAAGAAGCGCAGTCTAGCGGGGTTGTCATCAAAGCTATCAGGCCACTGCAATACCCTACCGATACGCTGAAGGCTGACTACATTGACTTTCCACTGGTAGGACAGTTTTATCTGGAAAGTGGCATTCAGCTAGCTGGTTGGGTCACCGGACGAAACGCCGACCCGAAGTCAGTGGAAATTGTAGTTGACGGTCACTGCGTACAAACTGTTCCGGTAACGTTTCACCGTAAAAAAATTGGCCGCAATGTCGGCTTCAACGAGAACATTCACATCCCGACCTTTCACGACAAGCAAATTGTAGAGCTAGTTGCCTCTTTTGAAGAGGGGCAAAGAGTTCCTTTTGCTCAGCTGCACCTGATAGCCCAGCCAACGAGTACTGTGCTCAATCGTGGGCTAGGCCCAGACTTTATCATCGGTGGGGCGATGAAGGCCGCTACAACTGCTATTTACGACTATCTGGTGCAACATCCACAGGTGATGGAGCGCCATCCTAAGGAGGTCCATTTCTTCAGCGAAGCTTTTCCTAAAGGCTTTGACTGGTATCAGTCTTTGTTCGCCGTTTTCAAAGAAGGTACCTTGGTGACCGACCAGCTCTCAGGTGAAGCTAGTCCGGGCTATTTACCTTCTGTAAAAGCGCCCATTCGGCTGAAGGCACTTTTCCCAGAGAGTAAAATTATTTTCTCTTTGCGCGATCCAGTAGAAAGAGCTATTTCTCAGTATTATCATTCTTGTGCCTGGAAACTGGGCGAGACCAGAAGCATTGAGCAGGCGTTTGACCAAGCGGCTATTGCGCAGGCGACTGAAGAAATTAGCGCGCTAGAAAAGTCTAATACCGTACCGGTAGAGCAAGGTAGTGACGACACCACCTGGTATTTGTTTAACGGTCACTATGCAACATTCTTAAAGCGATGGTTCAGGGCCTTTCCTAAAGAGCAAATACTGCTGCTTAACTATCACCGGTTTGCACAGTTTCCTGAAGAGTTACCTAGCAAATTGCTGCCGTTTTTAGGATTGCCGAATAGTCAGGAAATGGAGATGAAGCAAATGTTTTCAAACGATTACTCAGGCGTGCCAGATAGTGTGATTGATAACCTGAAAGCGTACTACGAGCCTCACAACAAAGCGCTAAATGACTTTTTAGGTTTTGATTTCTGGTCGATGGATTGAGCCTTTGCGACTATTTCGATTTCTTCTCCTTGACCTTTTTACCTTAGCACTTCGACCTGTAATACATCTGCTAAGTGCCCGCTGACCAGATAACCTTCGTAAGCGAACTAGACGATATGAATCAGACAACTGTGGCAGTAGAAAAAATCGACAAGTTTATCGTTTCGTCAATTCGTAAGCGAGCAGTCGATGCCGATTTGTTTCATGGTTATCACATTGAGTTGCCCAGTGAAGGGCTGATGATAATTGATGGCATTCTAACAGTAGCGGGTTGGGTCGTGGGTAAGTCGGCTGTCCAAGCGATTGAGCTGACAATAGATGAGGTTGTTGTTGACAGGATTCCTGTGGATAGGTCGCGGCCTCGTTTGGCAAAAGCCTTTAATTTAGAAAGCGCCGCTGGAGAGGATGCTAAATTTGGGTTTGGCGGCGACATTCAAATTACCGAGGTGAAATCAGATGCTGATTTAACGGTCACTGCCCTATTTGCAGACGGTCAAAAGTATCCTATTGGGACTATTCATCTCAAGGCTACTAACGTAGATGACTTGAGCGACTCAGCCGCGAAGCCTGACTTTATTATTGTGGGGGCGATGAAGGCGGCTACCTCTGCAATCTACGAGTATGTGACTCAGCACCCTAAGGTGATTCAGCGCTATCCTAAAGAGCTGGATTTTTTCAGCCGGCCGTTTAATTTTAAGCAAGGGCTGCCTAGTTATCTGTCTCATTTTGGTGCTAAGCTGGACGTTGCTCAGGCGTCGAACCTAATTGGAGAAGCCAGTCCTAGCTATTTGTTCTCGGCGCAGTCGCCTGAGAGGATCAAGAAATCTTTGCCAGATGTAAAACTCATTTTCTCTCTACGAGATCCGGTAGATCGGGCAATTTCTCATTATTATCATCAGGCCAAAAGAGTTAAGGATGAAGAAAGAGCGATTGAGGTTGCGTTTGGATCGTCTCAGATAGCGTCGGCCAGAGAGATTATTGAAAAAGTTGAGAATGGCGAAATGCGTCCCTACGCCTTAGATGGATGGGATACGGCCAGGTATTTACTCAACGGCTACTATGCCTATGGCCTAAGAAAGTGGTTCCAACACTTTTCGAAAGACCAGATTCTGGTGTTGAACTATCATGAGCTGGAGAGCGATCCTGAACATTTTATCCAGACCATCTTCAAATTCTTAGATGTTGATGACTACGATGTTCCTAATTTGAACAAGGTCTATGCCAATAAGTATCCAGAAGTCTCGCAGGCGCTTCAAGATAAGATCGGCGAGTTCTATGCCCCGCTGAATAAAGAACTCGCTGAAGAGTTTGGGATTCATTTTTTCTCTGATGCAGCGTTTTTAGACGCTGCGCAGCCGACGTTACCCACAGCAGATTTACCGGTAACAGAAACGGCTCAAACACCGGTTGTTCCTCAAGCTGCTTTGAGAAATGCTGCTCAGATGCACGAGAAAAATCGCGATTTCTTACTGGCAACGCAGGCCTATGAGAAGCTGCTTCTACTTTTACCGAACGATGCTGAGGTTGTCGCTGCGATCGCCCGACTGCAGCTCAAGTTAGGAAACCTAGAAACCGCATTACAACGATCTGAACAGGCCGCTGCGCTTAGTACTGATCTACCTGCCTGGGCCTATATGACGGCAGGACATACGCTGAGAAATCTTGGTAAAAACGAGCGAGCGGTCGCTGAGTTTAAAAAAGCGATCGCACTTAATTCAAGCTTAAAAGTCGCCCATGTAGCCATTGCCGAAATCAGCCTGCTACTGCAAGCCTGGCAGGATGTTAAAACTCATGCCCAAGCTGCGCTTACATTAGATGATAGCCTCGCTGAAACAATGAGCAGCTACATTGAGCGTGCTGCCGCCGCCGCTGCTGTCCCCACTCAGTACTCTACAGCCGCAACAAAAGACTCTAGTCGTAAGAAACCGTATGACCTAGTGATTTGTGCGTCGGTTAAAAATGAAGCTGCCTATCTACTTGAATGGATTGCCTATTATAGAGCGCTGAAGGTTGATCACTTTTTACTCTACAACAATGACAGCAGCGATGAAACGACAGAAATTTTGGAAGCTTTAGACAAAGCAGGTATCGTTACTCATATCAAGTGGCCAACTCGGTCCGGCGAGAGTCCACAGATTAGCGCGTATCAAGATTCTGTTATCCGGTTAAAGCCCCAGACAGAGTGGGTTGCGTTTGTTGACGCTGATGAGTTTATCGTACCGAAGCACTCTGACGATCTCAAGAGCTGGCTGGCTAACTATGACGATGTAGACGCGATCGCAATCAACTGGAAGATGTTTGGTTCTGCCGGACACACAGATATTACTGAGGGGCTCGTGATTGAAAAATTCACTGCCTGCGCCAAGCCAGACTATAGCAAGAACTTTATTGTCAAAACGATTGCTAGGGTGGATTGCGTAGAGTACGTCTATGCCCACATGTGTAAGCTGACGGAAGGCAGTCGCTACGTATACCCTGATCATGAGGTATTTGCAGCAAAAGGTGGTCCCGGTGAGCACTGCGACCACAGCATTGTGCAAATTAACCACTACTGTACAAAGTCTAGAGTAGAGTGGGAAGTTAAGCGCAACAAAGGATCAGGCTCTCAAAAGAATCGTGCGGTCAAGCGGTTTGAGAGTCATTTTAGAGGACACGATACTAACAGCGAAAAAGACCTCTCAGTATTGGCTTTTGCTGAAGCAACCCGCAAAGAGATGGAGCACCTTAAAAGCATTGCCAGTTTGTCTGGGGTTCAGTCAAAAATAGAGGCAGACATCCAGCAGATTTCTGCGGTGGCCGCATTGGGCAACTGTGTACTTGAACCCGATCAAGATGTTGAGATTTTAGATATCATTCACTCGGATACGACAGGCTTGATTAAAAGTCTGTCGTTAGAATACAAGATTACTGCGCCTATACTGGAGACAGTCTACAGCACCAACGCTTTAGTGATTGAAGGCTGGATTTCTGGCAAAGCAATCTCTAGCACAACGGTTCAAGTTTCTTCCCAGGGACAGGTAATTGCAACAGAGTATGTAGACAATGCGCTGGCCGAGAAGCTAGCTGAAAGCAGGTCTGGTTCTCCGGATAGAACATCTCTCACAGCAACCTCCACTCAGCTAGAGAAGAGATCTTTTCTAGTTGTGTTGCCGTTAGCAGGTTTAAGCCCACGCTTTGAACTCAGCATACAGCTGAAGACGCAGAAAGGACGTAAAATTCCGTTTGCGGCCATTAGGATTGATCCGCTGCCGGTGAGAAAAGAGATTGAAAGCTATGTAGATAAGGGCGACACACAGGGCGCTATCACTGCTTGTGAAAATAGGCTTAAGTTCAATCCACTCTATTGGCAGGCGCTAAAAGCACTGGGCGAGATATTTTTACGTCAAAATCGTTTGGAAGAGGCATTCGATTGCTTTCGTCAGGCCTACGTGATCTCTGGTCGTAACAGTCGGTTGTGCCATGCGATCGCTGTTTGTCTGATAAAGCAGCAGAAGATAGATGAGGCTGTTCGTTATATGGAGCAGACGCCAATCTAGGCAACCAATGAGGTACCTAGTCTGTTCTTCTAGCAATTAGATAGTAGAAAGCTGTAATCGACTCCAAAAAGTAAACCCTAGAAGCAAATCCTGGAAGCAATAGAACCATGAGTGAAGATCCTATTTCTAAAAGTGGACTGAATAAAAGGATAAAAGATCCAATCGCAGTTCCAAAAGGCAAGGGCAGCATTGATGTTAGCCGAGATTACTCTAGCTCCCTATCACTGCGCGCGCGTATTATCTTTAGCGCGTTCTGTGTTGCTCCGTACGTCGCTATCTGTGTATTTGTATATCTAGAAGGCGTCAAAGGTGCCGCAATTGTTCTGCTAGCAGTTCCCATTGTGTTCTTCTTTATATTTTGGTACCTCAACAACAACTTTAAGACTTAGTCAAGTTGAAGACCTAGTCAATCGGTCTGTTTTGCCAGCTCATTCCGCTTGCCTGTGCCAAGAAAGACCGCTAAGAGATATCGACAGCTTCCCTGGGTTGCTATCAAGCAGCCTTTGCCACACTTGCGAACGAAACAGCTGGCTAGTATCTAGCGCGATGTCTTTCTCTTTAGAAAACCGTAGAAAATACTGCCCCCATTCTAGAATAGGCCATCCAGCCGCTTGAGTTCTAAGGGCTAGCGCCTGCTTCAACGATTTGTCCATACGGACAAAATCTCGTTGAATATACCACCGCCAGCTCAGCCAAATCAAGCTGACGTAATAAAACTGGCTTTCAATTTCTTGAACCTTTTGCTCTGTCCATTGCTGAAGTTTCAGATCGGCTAGGTTCGGCTTGCTCGGCTTGCTGCTATTCGTAGCTGGGCCGCTGCCGAGCACTTGCTCTACTGTTCTAGCGTACTGCTGCACCATCGCCTTTTGCTGGAACATTTCTGTTGCTCTTAGCTTACACTGTTGCCCAATTTGCTGTCGCAGCTTAGGTGAAGCAGCCCATCTATTAATTATCTGCACGAGCTGGCTGATAGTCGCTTCAGAATCATTGTTGGGGTCTGGTAACAGTGCCCCAGTTTCCCCCAATTCTTCTGGAATGCCGCTGACTGCCGAAGCGACAACTGGTAACCCTTTTGCCATTGCTTCCATAATCGATAGCGGCATTCCCTCTGCCTCAGATGGCAAAACAAAGATATCAGCCGCATTTAGCCAGGCTGGAATATCCCACCGCTGGCCCAAAAACTTGACGCGTTCTGTGACGCCTATTTCTTTTGCGGTAGCTTTTAGCGCACTTTCATTGCTTCTAGAGAGGTGCTGTTCTCCTATGCCAGCCCAGACAAAGTAAAGATCCTCCCACGTAGGCAAAGCCTTTAACTGGCGTATCGCCTCTAGCTGATACTGATAGCCTTTAACACTTTCTAAACGCCCTGAAGTGAAGCAAACGACAGCCTCTAGTGGAATATTCAATTCTTGCCGTAGTCTGACTCTGTCTACGTTACTGGGGGGCTCAAAGTACGTTCTCGGCCTGCCGTTGTAGATAACCTGCCCAGCCTTATCCGGCAGTTCAAAGAGCTGTCGCAGCAGCGCTAGATTCTGTTGCGAAACGGCAATGACTGACTGCGCTCTGGCGTACTGTAAGGTGGCCAACGCGCGATAGCTGATACCATCGCCATAGCTGTACTTGATACAGGAGGGCTCAATAAAGCCCAAAACAATAATGTACGGAATACCTAGCACTGCTGCAGCTTGCTTGGCTGCCACGTTAGAAAAGGGCCAGCCATCGCTGAAGATAATTAGATCTGGCTTGTGCTGTAGAAATAGTTTTTTGGCGCCCGCTAAGTCTTTGAGCGATCGCGTAAAATCAGAATCGGCATGATATTCCAAATCAATTGCACTGACACCTAGTTGCGATGCCTGCTGATCAATCGGTGTTTCTTGGACAAAATGAACGTGCGATGTCTCGTAACCGAGTGCGGCCAAATGGCAAATAATGGCGTGATTACACTGCAGTATGCCACCTGCACCTGGGTCATCGCTGTAGAGCAGAACGTGCGTTGAGTTCCCCTTGCTTATTGATGGGTGATGATGGTTAGCTGCTTCAGCTGCTGAAGTCAAGGATTCCTCTGTTTTGTCCAGTTCTATAATCTGATGTTCTAACTGCCACGGTACCAGTGCCAGCTGTGTGGCAGAGCGCCAGGGCGTGCAGCTGGTTAGCGCGTAGGTGTCCAAACGGTGACCGTACTCGTCAGCGTAGCCCTGAAAAATTCGTAGCCAGTCAAACAGAGTTGTCGCTCTTTCTGCTGATGCGAACATTAGTGCCCTAGAGAGGCACGTTTCCATGGCCGACAGGTGACCTTCAAAATACATTCTAGCCGCCAGCCAGCACAGCGACTGGTAGCGCTCTTGCTGTTCTAACCGGCGAATTTCTGGTGGCAAATCAGGCCGCGAAAAGAAATGTTCCATTACGGTATCTGTGTTGTTCACCAGCGCTTGACCCTGGGTCATAAGACTGTTGGTGTGTTGGCGGTAGCTAACAAGCACCTCTGGTAGCCAGGCGGCTTCGGCTCCCGAGGCGATCGCCCGCAGCAAAAAATCTAGATCTTCGGCGCTAGAGAGCGTTGAGTCAAATCCGTTTAGCCGAGTAAACCAAGCTCGTCGCATCATCGTGGCGCTAGGACGAGCGGGCTTGTAGAGAACAGCGGTTTCTAAGTCGAGTCTGGGTCTATCTTTCCAGGGCTGTGCCTGAGACATGACCTCGCCTGAGCAGGTGACAATTTGCCAGCCGCTAATGACCATTGCCAGTGAGCTGGACTGCTTAAACAGTGCTACCTGCTTCTCTAATTTTTGAGGAAAAAAGATATCGTCTGCATCCAAGAAAGCAATGAGCGAGCCTTTGGCAAAGGCTACTCCGACATTGCGCGCAGCGGCAACGCCCTGATTGCGCTGTGCGTGGACCTGGATGCGATCGCCAAAACTTGCCAAAACCGCAGCCGTATCGTCCGTCGAGCCGTCATCGACAATGATGATTTCATAATCGCTAAACGTTTGGGCTAAGACGCTTTCAATTGCTTCCGCTAAGTAGGGTGCGCAGTTGTAGGTCGCAATGACAATGCTGACAAGCGGTAAATGCTCAGGCATAATGAACAGGCGGCCAAAGATAGAATGGCTGAAGATAATAGTCAAGAACAAGGGCTCTTTCCTGAGAGGAAAAGAGCCCTGTCGCTAACTACTCAGTTAACTGATTTAGCTGATTGAATAGCTAGCGGATTTGTCACGATGATTAAGCAACCTGTGCTACCTGAGGACATACCTCAAGTGCGATCTGCTCTAGATGTTGAGCGATTGAGCGAGGTAGCTGACGCTGGCTGCTAACCCGTGGGAAGCTCATTGGCATGTAGGATAGCGCATCGCCTTCAGGATATAGCGCTGCAAACTCTTCAACGTTATCGAACTTGTCTCTACCCTCAACGTTTTGAGGAATAAAGCTCTCTGCCGGAACACCTTCTGCCAACAGAAGTGCGTGACGTTCTAGCTCGATGTGATAGTAGTTAAAGGTCTCTGCCTCTGGCTTAATTTGAACAATAGAGGTGCCGTTGATCAAAGCGCCAGCATTCGCTAAGACGCCTTCGACGAGGATCGCATGGTCCGGAGAGACATACAAATCGCGAGCTGGCAGCTGGTTGCCCAGTGCACCTGCTTTAATTTGAACAGGATACGCGCGGAAAGGATGGAGCCCTTCTTGTCCAAGCGTTTGGCACCCAATCCACTTGATCCGCTCAGGCTGGCCGCCCAGTGTCTGTACTAGGTCACCAATCTGAAGATCTTCGACCCGCTTCTCCCCGTCAGCTGTTTGCACTAGCGTACCTGTCAAGAAGCACTCAGGGTTGGGCTCTCCAACCGTGATGTCACCATCATCGCTGCGCTGCGCAGATTGGCCTCTGGGAATGTTGCCAAAATCTTCAACTGCTGTTCCGTCGGGAACATCTTTAAGATTACCGCCGCCGTTGAAGACAGCACCGATATTCTTTGACCCATCCGAGAGAACAACCGCGTCTCCGTTGTTTCTCAGCTTCGGTAGCCCTTCAAAGAATCCCGCTGGTGGCGTACCTTTGTAGTTACCTACAATAGTTACCGCTTCGCCTGCGGCAATAGTTGTTCCTTCCGGAAAGGTGAACTCGCCGGAGCCGTTGCTGATAGTCCAGCCACTAACATCAATGTCCGAACCTGTTGTGTTAGCTAGCTCAACAAACTCGTCTCTGCCTCTAACTTTGCCACTGCCGTCAGTGTCAAAGCCTTTGTTGCCCCCCTTAATCTTTTCTTCAACAGGGTTGGCTAGGATCTCGTTAATAACGATTCCTTGAATGTTTAAAGCCATTACTTTCTCCTCTAAAGTGCGTTTTACATCGTTGTTTTCCGATATCCGGAAAATCGATGAGCCATGATTTTGTATGGTCTAATATCTGTCTAGAGCAAGGGGTGACTCAGCAGTCCTGCATGTAGCTCCAACGCCTGCATCTTTTAAAATGCCCACATGTTTCAAAGTGCAGACTTCAAAAACGTAGGCGCTGGATGCATTTTTGATGCATTAAAGGTAATTGCATAGCACCAGAAGTAGCGCTATAGCACAGCGCCTCACCGTACATGTATTAACAGTTAACTCAATGCTTTAGTCTTAGCACCGCGCATTCCTTTACATGCTATGAGTTCCCTCATACACCACGCATTCTTTCGATGCGCTCTTCAATACACTCTCAGTACCACCGCATTTGATACCGCGATTAAGTCACCTGATTGGTAGTAGCCGTAACACCAGTTAAAAGACTATCACAGGTTTTCTAGAACCTGCCGTGCTTCAATAAACAAAAATGCTGGCTCATTGTCGTCACTAAATCTGTTCAGCCGGTAGAAACTTCTTATCACCCCAGTCGCTGAACGCCATATTCATAAATGGACTGGGACGGTTTTCGATGCACTTCCTTTTTCTATAATCAGCTTGCTCGAAACAATCTCAATCTTCAGATTTCGACGCCTATGAGTTTTACTGATTCTTCTTAAAGGGTAGTGTAAATATTAAAAAGTGGATCGCAAGATTTCTCTCCGGATACGGTGATTAGTTGAAACAACTGGTTAATAGCACTTATAGACATGACAGCAAATGTGGAACTTCTCACTAAAGAACAACGTCTAGATGAGATTTTGTCTCGTGAGATTACAGGCGATCGCACTAGCCTGAAAGAGGCTGTTCAGCTGTTGGAATTACTAGTTGCCGATCATTCACGTTTTTTTCGTGCCTGGATGCTGTTGGGTCGCATGCGTCGTCGGTTGGGTGAGAGAGAACTAGCGCTGCATGCGTTTGAGATGGCTGAAGATATTTTGCCGCTGCAATCGGCGGCGACCATAGAAAGTGCGGTAGAGCTACGCTTTCTCTGTCAATTCAATCTTGCCGCCGCTAAGTTAAACAAAGTGCTCGAACGTGAGCCTCAACAGCTGTCGGCACTGTTTAATCTAGGCATTTTGTATCAACAGCAACACAATTGGGATGCGTCGATTGCAACTTTTCAGACTATTTTATCGGTGGAGCCCGACCACTTTTTGGCAGCTCTAAAAATTGCGATCGCCCACAAACAGTCCAATCGTCTTGAGAAAGCACAATCCCACTTTCTTGAACTGTCCAAAAAGTATCCAGATCAGCCTCAGCCCTACATAGAACTAGGCTTTCTCTATCGGCAACAGCAATCTCATCGTCAGGCTATGGAAGCATTTGAGCATGCTTTGCCGCACATTCAGCAGCCTGCTAGAAGACTCACTATCACTGTGCAAGTCGCAATCGAGCTGCGGCACTTAGGCCAATTTGATGCCGCAGAAGAAAAGCTAATAGCAGTGCGATCGCAGCAGCCCGATCACCTGCTCGCTATCAAAACGCTGGCGCTGCTGTACAAAATGCAGCGTCGGTACGAAGACGCAATCGCTTACTACCAGCAGGCGCTTGAGCTAGACCCTAAAAGTGTGAGCTTACGTATTCAGCTATCTGCCGTTTGGCGCAGCAAGCAAGACTATCCGCGTGCGCAGCAGCAGCTAGAATCCGCTCTGACTCATGAGAGCGATCACCTCAATGTTTTGTTGAATCTCTCTTCATTAGCCTGTGAGCAGCGCGATTATGAACGGGCGATCGCCTACTGTAATCAGGCCTGTCAGGCTCACCCTACTCAGCTAGAACCCCGCCTCCAAAAGGCAGAGATTTTGCAAACCTTTCACCACTTTCCCCAGGCGATTTCTCAGCTAGAAGATCTGCTACGAGACGAGCCACAATTTTTGCCAGCGCTTTTGAAGCTAGGTTACATTGCTCGGCAGCAGGGCCAAAGAAAAAAGGCCTTAACCTGGTTTCAGCAGGCTAAGCAATGTGTAACAGGTCTCGATCGGCAAATCTCAACACAGCTGCTGATAGTTGAGGAATTGCAGGCAACAGGCCAGCTAAATGAAGCACTCACGGCGCTCAAGCAGCTGATACATCGTCAGCCAGAGCACCTAGCAGCCCAGGTCATGCTGGCTAGCATACTGCAGCAGCAGCTCGACTTCATGGCGGCTGAGAAAATCTACAGAGCGATTATTCTTCAGCACCCTGAAAGCATCGAACCTCAGCTGGCGTTTGCGCAGATGCTGAGCGAAACGCACAGATTGCCCGAAGCTGTAGAACTGCTTGAAGATCTACATGAGACAGGCCCTAGAGACCTGAGGGTGATTTGGCAGCTAGGCGATTTGGCCCGAGCGGAAGAGAACTGGGCGGTGGCCCGCTACTGGTATCAGCTGGCCAAAAAATATTATCCGCATCGGCCTCATGTTTACGGCAAGCTTGCGGATGTTTTGTACTGGCAAGGCAATATCGATACGGCTATCTCGCTACTGATAGAGGCCGGTAACCGCCTGCCTGATACGCCTGAGATTCCTCTGCGTTTAGCTGAACTCAAGCTTAGGTTTGGTCTGCCTGGCGAAAGTTTGTCCATTCTCGAAGCCGCGCATCAGCGCTTCCCTGAGCATGCCTATCTGACTTTTCAGCTGTGCCGTTTACACGTGCTGCTAGGGCAGTTCGCCCAGGCCCAGCGCATGCTTGAAACAATCGACAGCGACCAAAGTCGTCTGCTAAAGGAGATTGCGAATATTAAAGGCACGGCTGCCGCCGCTCAGTTTCAGTTAGAAACGGCCGCGGACACCTTTGCTCAGAGTATTGCGATCGCTCCAGCAAGCCCTTTTGAGCACGAAAGGCTTGCTTTGTGCCAAATGCTGCTGGGTGATATCGATGCTGCCCATGCTCAGCTAGTCAGCGCCACCCGGCAGCAGCAACAGACCAGCTCGCCAGCGCAAAAGGGGCAGTCTATTGCGGGCCACACTGCCTTTTTGGTCAATCAGCTTCGGCTGAATCCAGCACTGCTAGCCCAGTTAAAATCCGCAATTTGCGCGCCAAAATTTGACCGTTTGCCCCAACTAGGCGCACTGATCGTTCAAGATCCTGCTTACTTAGGGGGGGCAATGTTTCTGTGCAAAACGCTCCGGCAGCAGAACGTATTTGCACAGGTGCGAGACAGCTTATCGGTCGATGCAGGTCCCGCGCTCCCTTCAATTCCACGACGAATTGTGCAGTATTGGGACAGCTCCTCTCCGCCTGACGACATTTTGTTGATGAGCCATAGCTGGCAGACTCATAACCCCGACTATGAGTATGTTCTGTTCTCATTCAAGTCTGCGGTAGAGTTTTTGCGATCGCACTATCCTCCCGACATCGACCCCGACATTCTCAAAGCGTTTGAATATTGCGATCACCCGGCCACTCAGGCTGATTTCTTCCGACTCGCCTATCTCAACAAAATGGGCGGCTTTTATGCCGACGCCGACGATCGCTGCCGCCGCTCTATAGACGATTTGGCCAATGCTAACGCCGAAATGATTGTGTATCAGGAAGAAAATGCCTGCATTGCCAACAATTTCATTGGCTGCGTCCCTAACCATGCGGCTATTCGCAGCGCCCTTTATCAAGCGGTGGCCAATTTGCTGTGCTACAACAACGAAGGCCCCTGGATGCAAACCGGCCCTGGCTTGTTGACCACAACGCTCTGTAGCCACCTGCTGCCTTATCTTTCTAGTACCGACTATCGCACCTGGCCTAGACTGTGGGTGCTCAGTCAAGAAGAATTGCGGCACTATGTGTGGTGGGCGGTTAGCTTGCCTTACAAGCAAACGCTGCAAAATTGGCAGAAAGCTGCCTATGATGGCCCTAAGTAGTTTCTTATCCGATCGCTACGCTCTGAGCCGTGGGTCACTTCTATGACGCTTCAACAACTCTATTCGCTGTTAGCCGACTACAAGCCTGTCATTTTACTGGCTATGCTGCTTGCTCCCTGGCTAGCGCTGGGGATTTGTATCGCGGTCCCTGGTAAAAAAGAAGAACCTTTCGTGCTCAGCTTTAACTTGCTAATGGCTACACTGAGTTTGCTACTCACTGCTGGCTACGTATGGTACGCCACGCATACGGCAGGTGTCGATAGAATTGTGCAAGAAGCCGACCTGTTGCTAATCCTCGCTCCTTTTTATTACGTAGGCGTTTCTCTTTGGGTGACCAAACAAAGAATTCCTCTTTCGCAGATTCCTTTAGTGCGTGCCATTCAAGGATTGGCACTGATTGCTGCGGGTTATATGGGTTTAGTTTGGCTGCTAAGTAAGCTGCGCATTGTTCTTTTTTCGTTTTTGCCGCTGCCATTTTTGGTGCTATTGCTGCTGGGGTTACTGGCGGTTGGCTATATGGGCTATCAACGGATAACAGGAGAGGATTTGCCGGCGAGTGCCAGCCGTCGGCCCGGTACTTCGCCTCCGCGTACGCCAGAAACAAGTATCGACGATGAGCTTGAGGCGCTTCGCCGAGATCTAGAAGACTAACTACTAGAAGACTACTGGCTACCGGAAGACTACTGGCTGAAAGAGAAGTTGCCGAAATATTTGAAGAAAAGCGGCACAGAAAAGGTCTCTGAAAAGAGTATCCGGAAGAAAATTCCAACAATAAATTTCATAAAAGTATCCGGAAAAATATATCTGGCTTTTATCGTTGGAAAAGTGTTTATTAACAGCATCTTACGTATAATTACTGTGTTATATGTAAAGGCGTGTGGCACTGATGTAGCCATTAGCGAGAGGCCTTATGAACAACGTTGGTATAGAAACTGTTCAAGACTACACGGTTCAAGATTGTTTAGAGAGAGCCACGAAGGCCAAGCAAAAAGGTGATTTAGAAGCAGCCATTACTTTTTATACCAAAGGGTTGAAAATCGAACCTGACAACACGGACGTTCATACCGCTTTAGGTGCGCTCTATTTTGAACAGAAAGAATACGATTTGGCGGCCAAAAGCTATTTACGCTTAGCGAACGCCACGCCTCAACAGTATTTAGCGCACTTTCGTCTGGGCCGCATCGCTGCTTTTCAAAAGCGCTGGGCAGACGCGAAAAGGTACTATCAGCGCGCTATTCAGCTTAAGCCCAAAGACTGTACGGCCTATCAATATTTGGGAGAAGTACACTTCGCTCAAAGAGATCTTTCAGCAGCTGACGACAGATATAAAAAGGCGGTTGAGCTGGGCTCTAATGCACCCTGGGTTCAAGCTAAGCTGGGTCAGATTGCGCGATTGCAAGAGAGGTTTGATGATGCGATCGCTCACTTTAGTGAGGCAGTCTCGCTCAATCCTAAAAATCAGAATTTTTATCTGATGCTAGGTCAGCTGCATACGAGGCAAAAACAGTTTTCCAAAGCGGCGGCAGCTTTCCAGTCAGTTATCAAGCTTGCGCCTAAAAGTTTAAAGGCGTATCAGCTACTGGGTGACGCGCAGTTTGCCGAAGGGCGGTGGAAAGCCGCAGAAGAAAGCTATAAGCAGTCAATCGCGCTAGGTACTGAGGCTCCATCAACATATTTTCGACTAGGCCGCATTGCTCAAAAGCAGACACGCTATAGAAGTGCGGTAGATTATTTTGAAGCGGCGATCGCCCTCAACGACCAAAACCCCACATTTTATCTTAGCTGTGGGGAGGTTCATGCTAAGCAAAATCAGTTTTTTGAGGCAACCAAGGCCTACGAAAGGGCAAGTTCGCTAGATCCAACGGCTCATCGTCCTTATCAAATGCTCGGCGAAGTGCTGTTCGCTAACAAAAATCTGTACGGCGCCGAGAAGCACTACAAAAAAGCAATCCAACTGGGTAGCTCGGTGCCTCAGGTACGTTTCAGGCTAGGCCAAATTGCCTATCGGCAAAAAGATTTTGGCACGGCTACCTACTGGTATCGAGAGGCGATCGCACTTAACCCCAAAAATGCTTCTTTTTACTATCATCTAGGCAATTCGCAGGTTCAGCAGGACGAACAAGAGAACGCAAGCTCTAGCTATGAGAAGGCGCTCACGCTCGATCCTCGCTCCAAGCAGGCGCGTACGGCTCTAAATGCGCTGATGGCTAGCTCAACCGAATTTAAGACCGAAGCCGAGACTGAACGTGAGACCAAAAGCGTCCCGGATCCCAATCCACAGACAAGTCAATCTAGCAGGGGCCAGTCTGTTGACCAGTCTGCTGACCAGTCTGCTGCTCTAGCACAGTCGAATGGATCTCGCCCATTTACTGACCAAGCTAGCGCTGTGCCTGCTCCTGTCTCAAAGGTCTTTCCAGGCTCAGAGCCGAGCGTCGATCCAATTTCTGGGCAGGCAATTGGTGATAGTGCGAGTGCTGCTCCGGTGCAAGAGACTCCACTACCTAACGCTTCTGAGGAGACTACATTAGGTCGGTCGAATTACGAGGCCAATCAGACATCACCCGACGTTGCTGATAGTCAGCAACATCCTGAGGATCCTGACCTACTGCCCTTTCCTGCAGAAGTATCAGAAGTAAATTACGATCTTCCGCCTGTCAACAATTTTGAGCTTGCAACCGATGAATTAGAACCTGAACCGCCGTCAGCTCAGCCTGTCAGCGGCAGCAATGGTTTTAGCCAGATCACTTCGCCTGAGATTTTTGCGGCAGCGCCGCCGCCTACTCCAATACTCTCTCGTTCGACGCTGGGAGGGTTACCCGCTGACAGCTTTCCTTTCAAAGCGGAGTCTGCGTCGTCGGCCCAAGCGGTTTCGCAATCTCGCATATTGAAGCTCTTGCAGCGCCTGTTTCGCTCTTTTCTAAAATTGTTGGGTCGGTAGGGGCGCGATCGCTAAGACGGCTCTCGAAACTTAATCTGTGGCCTTACTTAATCCGGCATCTGTAGCCTTACTTAATCCGGCGATAATCTGACAGTTTTATTTTCTTAAGCTTGTTCCTTTAATTACTTCCTTGATCAATTTTTTGAGCGACCGTTACGCTCAGCGCGGCAGTCGCTCACGCACAGAACGCTCTGCTTGCAATAATTGATGGCTCTATTACCGTCTTTCCGATTACTGAGGCGATGGCTGAAGAGTGTATGGGCCAGAGCAGCGATGTCACTATTAGTGTGGGTTAGTGTGGGTGTTTCTGGTACAGGTGGCGGCTTTGAAAAGTTCTGTGCGGGTGAGACTGTGATCTCCAACGCTTCTCGTCCTACTTGTCATAAACGCTTGTCATAACCAGCTGGTGTAAACGGTGATCATAGCTGTTTGCACGGATTTACCGTATTTTCTACCGTATATGACACTACAAACAGGTGTGCCTATTTACTACTCAAGCGGGTGACAACTCGCTATCTTTAACACTGTAGCGATCTGTATTCATCTGCAGCAGCCATCTGCAACCGCTATGCTCTAAACTGTCTGCCTTATGAAGCTTGCTCAAATTATCCGTCCGCTATTTCTGACAGCGTTAGGGCTGCATGCTTTGGTGCTATTTGTTCCAACCGGCCCTTCAGAAACGGTTGTTATCGAAGATGTGGAAGTTGAATCGTTAGCAGAGTCCCCTACGCCTAACGGGCCTGGCGTGCTGCCGGTTCCTGATCCCAATGTCAAAACAGGCGGTGCTGCTGAAACATCTGCTCGGCCCGCCGCGCCCAATGCTGCAAAGTCGCCTGTTGCTCGGCCCGCGGCGGTTACCGCTCGTCGGCCTGCTCCTCAAGTGGCGTCAGTCTCAAGGCGAGCCGCCGCTGCGAGAGTCAACAACACTGCTACGACGTCAAGTACGGGTGGCTCTACTGGCGGGACTGCTGGTCAGGCCAGTGCACCTGCGGGTGGCGCTGATACTAATACTGGCGACGCTAGTGCTGCGGGTAGCTCTTCTAGTACACCCGCAGCGTCTTCTGACACTGAAGGGTCTAGCTCCTTAGCGACATTGGATCCAGAAATGCCTGATCCTAATACTGAAAATGCGGCTGGCGATGATGGTGATACCTCTAGCGATCGCTCTGCTCGTAACAGCGATTTATCCAATCCGCTGACGGTGAGCACGCTGCTGGCAAAAGTAACGCAGCAGATCCCTGATTCTTTGCAGGCATTGGCCGATGAATTGGATGATTCCTTGACCTATAGCGCTGACAATACTGATGACCAGAGCGTTCAGCAAGCGCGCGAGGCCTGGCAAGCAACTCTTCAAAGGCAAGCCAACGTGGGTCAAATTGAGCAGATAGCACCAGCTGAAATTGATGAGCTGACTCAGGTTGAATACCCTATCGAGTCTTCGCTGAAATCTGAAGGGAGACCGCTGAGCCGCTGTCTGGAGACCGACCCTACGCCTGCGGAAATAGGAGTTTTGTTCGATGCTAGCGGCAATATAGTCGGTGAGCCTGAGCTACTGAGGAGTACAGGCTATAGCGGATTGAATGAGGAGATTAGGGCAATCGTTGCGGCCTATGATGACTTTCCAAGCGATCGCGCCTCAAAAGCCTACACCTTTGAAGTCGAAGTTTTCTACGATTCGGAAGCCTGCGTTAGTTTGACGGAGCTAAAAGAGGAGTAACGAAGTAGAAACTGCTTTTTAACTACACCTGGGTCCTATCGGTCAAAATTTCGTAGCCTGACTGGGTTACCAGTACCGTATGTTCCCACTGAGCCGATAGGGCCCGGTCGAGCGTAACCACGGTCCATCGGTCGCTCAGCGTGCGGGTGTGCTGTGAGCCCGCATTCAGGATCGGCTCAATGGCCAGTGTCATACCCGGCTTGAGCGTGACGTTCGGTGCTTGCTTTGTGCGAAAGTTAAAGACCGCAGGCTCTTCGTGCAGATTGCGCCCCACTCCGTGTCCGGTAAACTCTTCGACGACAGAGAACTTATTGGCCTTCACACAGTCCTCAATTGCCCCAGCAATATCCATGAGCGTATTGCCAGGCTTGACCTGCTCAATGCCTGCATAGAGCGCTTCTTCGGCAGCCGTAATCAGCTTTTGTGCATCCGGCTTTACTTTGCCGACGGCAATTGTGATGCAAGAGTCTCCATGAAAGCCTTCGTAATAAGCGCCGGTATCAATTTTCACCACGTCGCCGGAGCGAATTTTTTTGCGCTTGCGAGGGATACCATGGACTACCTCATTATTAACGCTGGCACAGATAGACGCTGGAAAGCCATGGTACCCCTTAAAACTAGGGGTTGCGCCCATTTCTCGGATGCGTTTTTCTGCGTAATCGTCAAGATCGGCCGTGGTCATGCCAGCTTTGGTGATCTCATTGATTTCTTTGAGCACCGTTGCCACAATTTTTGAGGCCGCTCGCATGGTTTCTATTTCAGAGGCAGATTTTAGCTCAATACGTCTGCCCGCTGGTACCTTTAGCGCAGGTGGGAACGATATCTGTGGCAAGAGATTAGATAAGAAATTCATTGAGAGAATAAGAGGATCACGGCGCTCTGAATGCCTGAGCTACCTTCTATCCTAATGGTTTGAGGAAATCTTTGGTTTTTATATTTCCATTCTCGCCTTTTTGCTATATCGTTAAAGACTGTGCGCACTTCTTGAGCGCGAGTACAACCCAAGGCCGTGATGAACGCTGAAGCAATCATCCGCTCAATTGAAGCGGAACAAATTAAAGACGATTTGCCCAAGATCTATGTTGGGGACACCATTCGCGTCGGTGTGCGAATTGTTGAGGGCGGTAAAGAGCGCGTCCAGCCCTACGAAGGTACGGTCATTGCCATGCGCAATGGCGGTATCAATGAAACCATTACGGTCCGCCGAATTTTTCAAGGCGTTGGCGTAGAGCGGGTCTTTTTGCTCCATGCTCCACGAGTTGCTAGTATTAAGGTGATTCGTCGAGGTAAGGCTCGTAGAGCTAAGCTGTATTATCTGCGTGATCGCGTTGGTAAGGCAACTCGCCTCAAGCAACGGTTTGACCGCTCTCTCTAAGGGTAACTCCGATAGGAGTAGTCAGTAGATCGGAGCAGTCAGCAAAGCAATCACGATAAGGTCTAGCTTGTTCACAGACGGCTACCTGTCACCATTAGTTTTGAGCGTCATCAATTTTGATGCAACTTCTTTAACTGATGTGCCGTTTGGCAGGTGGCTACGGTTCAGCTTATGAGTCAGCGAGCTAATCTTTTCGTTATAGTATGCGTCCTTAGTTCAGTTGGTAGAACGTCGGTCTCCAAAACCGAATGTCGGGGGTTCGAGTCCCTCAGGGCGTGCTTTTGAAGTGTCAACTATGGCACGCAACTCTGCCCGAAGGTAGTCTTATCGCGATGGTCTTATCGTCCTAAGCGTTAGTCCTAAGCCTTCGGGCAGTGCTGTGTCTGGGGGAATAGTCCAAAAAGCCCGATTGGACCGCACAATGCATTGGACATTTCGATATATTTGAATTGAGTCGTCGAGGAATCACCAGTGGCTAAAAAAGAAGCGAATCCAGTCGATAAGGCGGGCAGCAAGGCGAGCAGCAAGGCCGGAAGTAAAGCTGGCAGTGCGAAGAAAAAATCAGCCGCAGATGCACCTGATAGCTTCGATGCAGGCACCTTTGCACAGGGAACACGTGAAGAGCTCTCCAAGGTTATCTGGCCAACTCGTCAGCAGCTAATTAGTGAATCTGCCGCTGTGATTTTGATGGTGAGTCTTTCTGCGACGCTGATTTACTTCATCGATAATCTCTTTAGCTGGGCCTCTAGGCAAGTGTTCTAGTGCTTTAGCACAGGGGGCTACAGGTGATTAGATCAGTATTCGATTAAGGCGTGACAGGAGGCAAAAATTTGATGGCTTACGCAGCCGACGATTCCAACTACGACGAGTCTCAAGATCTTGAAGGTCAAGGCCCTGAAGGTAAAGAGGGACAAGGCGAAGAGAAAGTAACCGTTCGTAAGCAAAAGCCCCGGTGGTACGCGGTGCAGGTGGCTTCTGGCTGCGAAAAGAAGGTGAAGCTGACGCTAGAACAGCGGGTCAAAACGTTTGATCTGTCCAACCTGATTTTGCAGGTCGAAATTCCTCAGACCCCTGCGGTAAAGATGCGAAAGGATGGCTCCCGCCACAATATTGAAGAAAAAGTTTTTCCAGGCTACGTGTTGATTCGAATGGCGCTAGATGATGACGCCTGGCAGGTGGTGAAAAATACACCGCATGTGATCAACTTTGTAGGCGCAGAGCAAAGGCGAGCCCAGGGCCGTGGCCGAGGGCACGTAAAGCCAATGCCGCTTAGCCCAGGTGAAGTAAAACGGATCTTTAAGCAGACGCAAGAGCAAGCGCCAGTGGTGAAAATCGACATGGCTGCGGGTGATAAGATTACGGTGCTCTCGGGTCCGTTTAAAGACTTTGAGGGTGAAGTGATTGAAGTGAGTCCAGAGCGCAGCAAGCTGAAGGCGCTGCTGTCGATCTTTGGCCGCGACACCCCTGTAGAACTTGAGTTCAATCAAGTGAAAAAGGAGAGCTGATCTAGCTGGTTTTTCCAGCCGAGCGGTTGGAATCGCTCTGGTTAGATCGCTCTTTGAAAAGTAGGGCTTTGACTGCGCTTAGCCGCTAGGTGGGATTCAGGATTTATGGATCCAGCTGGCGCGCTTGGTACGGTTGAAGCCCAGTTCTAAGTAAACAGTAGAGTTAATCAATGGCAAAGAAGGTAGTTGCGCTCATTAAGCTGGCAATCCCAGCTGGTAAGGCGAACCCTGCACCTCCGATTGGCCCAGCGCTGGGTCAGCATGGTGTAAACATCATGGCGTTTTGTAAAGACTACAATGCGCGAACGGCTGAAAAAGCAGGTTTGATCGTGCCGGTCGAAATTTCTGTGTTTGAAGACAGAAGTTTCACTTTTATTCTCAAAACGCCGCCTGCATCCGTCTTGATCAAAAAGGCTGCGAAGATCGAAAAAGGATCGGGCAACCCTAAGCTTGAAAAGGTGGGTAGCATTACGCGCGATCAGCTCAAAGAAATTGCTGAAATGAAAATGCCTGACCTCAATGCTAATGACATTGAAATGGCGATGAATATCATCGAAGGCACCGCTCGTAATATGGGCGTGGAAGTTGCAGGCTGAGTTAGTTGACTCAAGGCCTTGCAGCCAAAGCCTCTTGTAGAGGCAACCCTAAGATAATTTTTGAACACAACCTATCGGGGGAGAAGCGATCGCTTCGTTAATGACCCCAGAAAAGAAAAATGGCAAAAGTCTCTAAGCGCATGACGGCGCTGTATGAAAAAGTTGACAGTGACCGGGACTATGAGCCCGCAGAAGCCGTCAAGCTACTCAAAGAAACGGCGACGGCTAAATTTACTGAAACCGCAGAAGCCCACATTCGCCTTGGCATTGATCCTAAGTACACCGACCAGCAGCTGAGAACCACGGTTGCCCTGCCAAAAGGCACTGGCCAAGATGTGAAAGTTGCTGTTGTCGCCCGAGGCGAGAAAGTTAACGAAGCGACGGAAGCAGGCGCTGCACTGTCTGGCTCAGAAGAGCTAATTGATGAAATTAGCAAGGGCATGATGGATTTTGATGTACTGGTTGCAACGCCAGACATGATGCCTAAAGTCGCCAAGCTAGGTCGGGTCTTGGGCCCGCGTGGTTTAATGCCTTCACCCAAAGGGGGCACGGTCACCTTTGATTTGGCGAACGCTATTCAAGAATTCAAAGCCGGTAAACTTGAATTTAGAGCCGATCGAACCGGCATCGTTCATGTTAAATTTGGTAAGGCTGATTTTTCAGAAGCTGACTTACTAGAAAACCTCAAGGCTTTGCAGGAAACGATTGATCGTAATCGTCCTTCTGGTGCCAAAGGTCGTTTCTGGCGCTCTGTGTCTGTTTCATCTACTATGGGCCCTTCCATCTCTGTAGATATTCAAGCATTGCGCGATCTAAAGCTGGACGAATAATCAGACCCAATAAACACTAGTTTCACTAGCTGCCCATGATTCAATGATGACGTTGCCTTGGCGCAAGTATTAAAGGTACGAGCTGAAAAGCAAGTGCGTTTGATATTTTCACCAGTGAGCGTAACAACTGAATAAAGCGACCAGAGACAGTAGGTGCTTGAAGAAATGCTTTAAACGGTATTTTTGAAAGCTTAATCGCCTACCTAGGTTTGCGGTTGAAGGCTCACTAAAAAGCTCACTAAAAGGCTTACAGTCACTGTGCAGCGCTCCTTCGATACGTATGCCCCGATCTGGTTGTCAGCTCGGGGCTTTTTGGTAGGCTGTCATGGGCTTGCTGCCAACTGTAGAGACCTGTAAAAACAGCAGATAAAAACAGTAAGCGGCACAAAATCTAAACAAAGAGGAGGTGAAATAAACATGGGAAGAACGTTAGCGAATAAGCAAGCACTCGTCAGCGAAATGAAAACGCTTTTGAGCGAGTCCGAATCCGCTTTTGTAATCGATTACAAAGGTCTTTCGGTCGCTGAAATTGGCGACTTGCGTAACCGACTACGTGACTCTGGCGCAGTTTGTAAGATTTCTAAAAATACACTGCTGAAGCGGGCTATTGATGGCCAAGATCAGTGGCAAGAGCTAGAGTCTTTGCTGACTGGTACATCGGCTGTACTCCTTACCAAAGAAGATATTGGTTCTGCGGTTAAGGCGTATAAAAAGTTTCAGAAAGACACCAAAAAAACTGAGCTTCGCGGCGGCGTATTAGAAGGTAAGCTGCTCGGTCAGAAAGAGGCTGAAGCACTGGCCGATCTGCCAACCAAGGACGAACTGTACGCCAAGATTGCGATTGGTATCAACGCGGTGGCAACTAAAATTGCCCTTGGTATCAAAGAAGTACCGTCTTCTATTGGTCGCGGTATCAAGGCTTACGCCGAAAAAGGCGAAGAGTAATTGCTTCACATTGAATTTGACCTGTTCTATTCAACGACTAAACTAATTTAAGGAGAGACATCCATGTCTGCTGTAACTGACGAAATTTTGGAAAAGCTAAAAACGCTATCTTTGCTAGAAGCTTCTGAGCTAGTGACTCAAATTGAAGAGGCTTTTGGCGTAAGTGCGGCTGCCCCTGTCGGTGGCATGATGATGGCTGGCCCTGGCGCTGCTGCTGAGGAAGCTGAAGAGAAGACTGAATTCGACGTTGTGTTGGATGAAGTTCCTGGCGATAAGAAGATCGCAATTCTTAAGGCCGTTCGTTCGATGACTGGCCTGGGCCTCAAAGAAGCGAAGGGTATGGTTGAGTCTGCACCTGTAACCGTTAAGGAAGCGGTTGCTAAAGACGCAGCTGAAGAAGCCAAGAAGACCTTGGAAGATGCTGGTGCGAAGGTTACTGTTAAGTAATTAACGAAGGCTATCAATTATCTTTAGGAACCATTTTGTAGAGAGCGTTGCTAAAGAAGAGAGTTTCCAAAAGAAAGCTTCGAGAATCAAAGGGAGTCGATATTATCGGCTCCCTTTTCTGCGTCTTTAAAGACGGACTCAACGAAGTGAGTGAAGTCTTCAAAAACGACGAAGTCCTGCTTGAGGTCAGGCCATTCGCGGTAGATAAGCGGGCAGCCTAACGTTTTTTCCATGTCCTCACGCCAGACGTTCCAGATGGAATCATCGAGGTAGTTTTGATAGGCGAGATAGTCTACCGCTTGGATTACAAACAGGTAGCTGCGGACTGCGGCGGTCAGTTCTGGGCTGCGCGGCGGTAGCTTGCCATTGTCGAAGCGGTTATAAAAGGCGTTGTCTGGAAAGCTGTTGATGGCGTTTTGGTGACGCTCAAAGTAAAGGTTGAAGGTATCAACATTCCACTGGCGCTTGCTTAATCGCGTGTTAGAGCGAATAGAGACGGCAGCAAAAATAACGGAAACGACCCCAGCAATTTGAGACAGTTGAGCGGTGATTTCAAGCCAGTCCATGACGGTATCTTTCTGCTGATATCGTTATGGGTTAACGGTATCAGATTTTGATTGCTTCTTTGGGTGAATGCCTTTGGCTAGTCCACCTGGCCTTTTTTTGACCTGTTTCTTAGCGGACGCGATCGCCTGTTGCTGACTCGTTACCCAGCTAGCTAAGCAGGGATATATAAGGAGGAATATATAAATTAGGTTTCATGTAATTTTTCTGAACTGCCTAACCTATGCAACAAGACGAAACAATCCGACGTGAAATTGAGAACATGCTGCGTCAAAAAATTGGCCTGAACCCAGATTCAGTCGGGTCTCGTTCTATTTTGAGAGCGGTAAAGAGGGGCATGCGTACCGGCAAGATGCAGGGTCTCTCTGACTATTGGTCTAGTTTGAATGATTCTTCGAGCAGCTTTTCCTCTTTGGTTGACGCGGTAGTGGTGCCAGAGACCAGTTTCTTTCGCAATCGTGCTTCGTTTGTGTTTTTACGGCAGTGGGTGTCTCAATACAAAGGTCGTGAAACGCCTTTGCGGGTGCTGAGCTTGCCCTGTTCTACAGGCGAAGAGCCGTATTCTATTGCGATCGCACTCCTCGAAGAAGGGCTATCGTTTGATGACTTTCACGTTGACGCTGTAGATATCAGTACGCCGATTATTGAAAAAGCGAAGCAGGGTATCTACAGTCCGTATGCTTTTAGGCGGCAGGCCTATCGCGATGACGATAAGTACTTTTCTCTGGGTTGGCCTGAGGGCGCTGCCAGAAGTAATCGCGCGACTCAGCGCTACTTTTTAGATGCATCGGTGCGTGAGAAAGTTTGTTTTCAGCAGGGTAATATTCTCGATCCGTGGCTGCTGTCTGCTCAGCCGCCGTACGATATTGTGTTTTGTCGTAATCTGCTGACGTATTTTGACGCTGGGGCACGCGATCGCGCCTTCAAAAAAATCGATCAGCTGCTGCGCCCGAACGGCTTACTGTTTGTTGGTCACGCTGAAAACAACATGGTTGACACCCATCACTACCAGCCGGTTCCCTACCCTCAAACGTTCGCCTACATTAAACATCAACAGGCAGCTTGATGAGCGAGCATACGCACTCTATGGAACCTGCGGTAGAAGACAATTTTATTCGTATTCTTGTGGTTGACGATCAGCCTGTAATTGCTGAGTCTATTCGTCAACTGCTCGTCAGCGAAATCGATATTGAAGTACATACCTGCCAAGACCCCACCCTTGCTCTGTCGGTAGCTGCAGATGTTTTGCCGAGTGTTATCTTACAAGACTTGGTCATGCCCGAAGTAGAGGGCATGCTGCTGATTAAATTTTTTAGGGCTCATCCGACAACCAAAGCGACCCCAATTGTTGTTCTTTCTTCTAAAGAAGAGCCGACAACCAAAGCGATGGCGTTTGGTGTAGGGGCGAATGATTACCTGGTTAAACTGCCCGATCCGGTGGAATTGATTGCTAGATTGCGCTATCACGCGACTGCTTATCACAACTTTTTACGGCAGGATGAAGCTTCTCAAACCCTGGCATACAACAAAACATTAGAAGCGACAGTAAAGTCTCGTACCGCTGAACTAGAAGCTGCGCTCAACACCCTGAAACGGGCGCAGGCGCAGCTAGTGCACACTGAAAGAATGAATAGTATGAGTCAGCTGGTCGCAGGAATTGCCCATGAGGTGAACAATCCTATCAACTTTATTTATGGCAACCTCAACTATGCCAAAAGCTACGTTCAAGACCTGCTAGATCTTGTTGAAACATATCAAGAGTGCTATCCCTCTCCTGACCCAAGCATTCGTGAGAAGTTGGACGCGCTAGATCTTGAGTTTTCTGCGCCCGATTTGCTAAAAAGCTTTGTCTCGTTGCGTAGCGGTGCCAAGCGAATTCAAAATCTGGTATTAAGCCTGAGAAATTTTTCTCGCTTTGACGAAGCTGACGTCAAAATAGTTGACGTGCACGAAGGGCTAGAAAGTACGCTGGCGATGCTAGCGGCTGACTTAGAAGAGATTACTGTGCAAAAGCACTACGGCGATCTGCCACCGGTAGAATGTTTTGCCAGTCAGCTGAACCAGGTGTTTATGCATATTATTCGCAATGCTATAGATGCTCTGACTCAGCGCAAGGAAGAGAGTCTGCCGGGGTCTGAATATCCTGATAGTGCCGCTTCTGATGAGAGTACGGTAGACGATAAATTACTGGTACCAACGCTTAAAATCTCTACAACTGTGCGCGATGAAGAGAGTATTATCATCTGGATTGCAGACAGCGGTCCTGGCATCCCTCCAGAGGTGAAAGCGCGTATGTTTGATCCGTTCTTTACGACTAAAGCAGTCGGTAAAGGCACTGGATTGGGGCTGGCGATCAGCGATCAGATTGTGACAGCCCAGCACGGCGGTCAGCTGACGTGCTATTCAATGCCAGGGAAGGGCGCGAAGTTTGCAATTGAGCTACCAATAGCGCTGTCGCGCTTTGCGGAGCCGACAGATGAAGAAGAAGACGAGGCGGTTCATTGTGTAAGCGCCTGACGCGCTGCCTGAGTCAGGTCGTATAGTTCGCTGAGAGTCGGCCAAGCACAATTGTTGTCTGCCATGCTCATCCAGAGCAGATATTCGATATTGCCTGCCGGGCCGACTGTCTCGGACCAGGTGAGGCCCTGATATTGCCATCCCAGCTGGTCTGCTGCCTGGATGACCTGAAAGATGGCACCCGCCTGATCTTTGTGGTCTCGAACGACACCTTTCTTACCAATTTTTTCTCGGCCCACTTCAAACTGGGGTTTGACTAAAAGCACGACCTCTTTGGGCCCTGTGAGCAGCGACCAAAAGGCAGGGAGTACTTTGGTAAGCGAGATGAAAGAGACGTCCATGACGCCAAGGGTTGCGATCGCATTCTCTCCATAAAGCTCATCTGCACTGAGATGGCGAATGTTGGTTCGCTCTTTAAGCGTGACGCGCGGATCTTGACGGATTTTCCAAGCGACCTGACCGTAGCCAACGTCTACACCGTATACGCGCTGAGCCTTGGCCTGAAGCAGGCAGTCGGTAAAGCCGCCGGTAGAGATGCCGCCATCTAGACAGATTCTGCCTTCGGGATTTATTTTAAAGTCTTTCAACGCTTTGGCGAGCTTTTCACCCCCGCGTGAAACAAAGGGCGGTTTCTTTTTGAGTTCAATTAGAGCATCAACGGCGACTAGAGTACCCGGTTTATCAATTATTTTTTGCGAGATTTTGACTTCTCCAGCGCGAATCCATCGCTGGGCCTGCTGCCTGGACGGGCAAAGTCCTTTGTCTACTAATAGGGTGTCGATACGTTGTTTTTTCACTTAATCGTTAACTACGCTCTGTTGTAACAGCGCTGCGAGCCAAGCACTTGCCATCGTGCTTAGCCCTCTATATACTCCGAATTCCGTGCTCATGTGATTTTGCGCTTCATAAGGAGAGTGGACAAAGCCAATACAATAGATCTGTAGAACGAACTCTATATTTCTCAATATAACCAGCAGGTATGCTCGATCTTATAGACTTTGACCATGCACTACAGCAGTTTATCGCATCATATGCCGACCGCTGGCCAGATGCTATCTCTCAAGCCTACAGTTCAGATGAGACGAAAGATGAAATAGATCGACTGATTGTTTTCTCGCCAACTGTGCTCAGAGAGCTCGATGGCAATCATCCTCAAGTGCTTCATCATGGCCACGTGACGGAAAACGTCATTGTTTTAATCCATGGGCTGACTGATTCGCCTTATTACATGCGGGCGATCGCACAAGATTTTGCTCGGGCGGGGTTTAATGTTGTGCTGCCGCTGCTCCCTGCCCACGGACTTAAGCGACCAGGTAAAGCTTTCCATACGCTGCAACATACCGACTGGATTGAGCATGTCAATGCGGTGTGCGATATTGCAAAAAGCCTGGGTAAAAAGCTCTCTATCGGCGGTCTGTCAACCGGCGGCGCGCTGTCTGTGTATAAAGCGATGACGGATCCGCAGCTGGTTACCGGTGGTCTTTTCTTGTATTCAGCGGCGCTTGACATCGGTACGGTAGAACAGCTGGTGCTACAAACGGAGGCGGGCAGAATGATCGCTCGCCTGAGAGATCAGCAGCTATGGCTAGCGAAGACTGTGAAAGATCAGCTGCAAATGATCTTAGACGATCAGGCAGAGGGCCAATCCAACGAATTTTTCGGCATTGGAGATAATCCCTACAAGTATTCGGTGTTTTTCTTTGAAGGAGCCTCTCAGCTAGCTGAAGTCATTCAAGCTATTAACCAGCACTACGAAAAACGCAGCTATAAGTTCAGCGATTTGAGCCTGCCTATATTTGTTGCTCATGCCAGAGACGACAACTCAGCGCTCTACAGAGGTGTGCAGCTGCTGGTGGATAATCATCCGAATGAGGCGGTAGAGCAGTTCACTATGGAAGGCGTACCTCATGCCAGTGTGGTGCTGCGACAGGCTATTGTTAATGATCCTGAGCATGAAGAGTATTCACCCGCTAACGCGCACTACGACGAAATGTCTGAGGCAATGCTGAGGTTTGCTAAGCGACATCTGATCGGCCCGACGAATAGCGACGTGAACCCAGACGTAGACCCAGAAGCGGCACAGAACGCTGAAATCCGTCAGAGGGTATAGGAACGATGTTCTGACCGATTGATATAAGCGTATAGGTATGGCCATGAAGCTGGGTCTTGAAAAATGCACCCGTTTGCCGCCATTGACGCTACTACAGGCCGCTTATGAGTGCTGGAAAGATCGCTGAGCAGACTGCCGAAGAACAGAGGCTACAAGAGAACCGCGATCGCACTAAATATTGGACACGTTGGGGCCCCTACGTCAGCGAGCGGCAGTGGGGCACCGTCCGCGAAGACTACAGCAAAGATGGCTCTGCCTGGGATTATTTCACCCATCATCAGTCGCTATCGCGCGCCTATCGATGGGGCGAAGACGGCATTGCGGGTATCAGCGACAACCATCAGCGCCTGTGCTTTGCCCTCGCCTTTTGGAATGGTCAAGACGCCATCATAAAAGAAAAAATGTTTGGCCTGTCGGGCAGCGAAGGCAACCATGGTGAAGACGTTAAAGAGTATTACTTCTATCTGGACAATACGCCAACTCATGCGTATATGAAGTACCTGTATAAGTATCCTCAGCTGGCCTATCCCTACCAGCAGCTGGTAGATGTAAATAAAAGTCGAGGTTTTGACGCGCCCGAATTCGAACTGCTGGATACGGGAATTTTTGATGACGATCGCTACTTCGATATTTTTGTTGAATATGCCAAGGCTGATGCTGAAGATATCTCGATTAAAGTGACGGTGCATAACCGGGGCAGCGAAGAGCAGACGCTACAGGTTCTGCCTACGCTGTGGTTTCGAAATACCTGGTCTTGGACGGAAGATGCTCCGAAGCCGACGCTAAAAACAGCTGCGGCAAAAGATGACTATAGCGTCATTGCCGCTGAGCACGACGAGCTAGGAGACTACTGGCTGTATTGTGAGGGCGTGCATCAGCGCTTGTTTACTGAAAATGAGACGAATAAACAGCTGCTGTTTGGAACTGAGAATTCATCACCCTACGTCAAAGATGGCATCAATGACTATGTGGTGCAAGATAAAAAAGACGCCGTGAATCCGGATGAAACCGGCACCAAGTTTTCTGCGCAATACCAGCTATCTGTGCCAGCAGGTGAGAGTCGTACGATTCGGCTGCGGCTGTGTCAGTCAGGTGAGCTGCAGGCACCTTTTGAAGATGCGATCGCTCTGTTTGACCAGCGCCAGCAAGAGGCCGATACCTTCTACGAAAATTTTGCTCCTGACTCTCTTTCCGAAGACGAGCGTAACGTACAGCGTCAGGCATTCGCTGGCATGCTGTGGAATAAACAGTTTTACTACTACGTCGTTAAAGATTGGCTAGAAGGAGACCCGGCTCAGCCAGATCCACCAGAAGGTCGAAAATCTGTGCGTAATGCCGAGTGGGTGCACCTGTTCAATGACGATATTATTTCCATGCCCGATAAGTGGGAGTACCCTTGGTATGCCTCCTGGGACTGGGCGTTTCATCTGGTGCCGCTAGCGGTGATTGATCCCGATTTTGCCAAGCTTCAGCTCTCTCGATTGACTCGCGAATGGTACATGCATCCAAATGGGCAAATCCCTGCCTACGAGTGGGACTTTGGTGATGTAACACCGCCCGTACAGGCCTGGGGCGCGTGGCAAATCTATCAGATAGAGAAAAACCAGTGGGGCCGAGAAGACAAAGACTTTTTGGAGAGAGTTTTTCAAAAGCTGCTGCTGAACTTTACCTGGTGGGTCAACCAAAAGGACGCTGAGGGCCGCAATGTCTTTCAGGGCGGCTTTTTGGGGATGGATAACATTGGAGTCTTTGACCGCTCGGCTGAGCTACCCACAGGTGGCACGCTAGAGCAGGCCGACGGGACCTCGTGGATGGCGATGTACTCTTTAGGCATGTTGTCGATTGCACTGGAGCTTGCGGTCGATCGACCGCCCTATGAGGACACGGCCAGTAAGTTCTTTGAACACTTTTTGTATATTGCAGATGCCATTAGTCAAGAAGATGGCGCGTCTTTGTGGTATGAAGAGGACGGGTTCTTTTATGATGCGATTAAGTTTTCAGAGTGTGAGCGGCAGATGCTGCGGGTGCGATCGCTCGTCGGCCTGATTCCTCTGCTGGCCGTAGCACCGATTAGTTCTGAGACGCTTGAAAAGCTACCCAACTTTAAAAAGCGGCTTCAGTGGTTTATCAACAACCGGCCCGACCTGAAGAAAAACGTTGCCTGTATGGAGACCGAGGGGGTTGGGGCAAGGCGGCTGCTGGCACTTTGCTATGCGACTGCGCGTTCAGATGGCAAAAAGAACAAGCTGAGACGGCTGTTGGAATCAATGCTGGATGAGACTGAATTCCTCAGTCCTCACGGTATTCGCTCGGTCTCGAAATGCCATAAAGAGAATCCCTTTACCCTAGAAGTTAACGGAGAAGAGCACCGCGTCCAGTATCAGCCTGCTGAGTCGCGATCGAATATGTTTGGTGGTAACTCTAACTGGCGGGGTCCAGTGTGGTTCCCTATCAATTATTTGCTGCTAGAAGCGCTGCGCAACTTTCATACCTACTTAGGTGATGATTTTAAGATTTCCTTTCCGATCGGCTCAGGTGAGGAAAGAAATCTACAAGAAGTATCGGTACTGTTAGAAAAACGGATGATTGCGACATTTCTAAAAGATGAATCGGGCCGCCGGCCTGTGTTCGGCGCAATCGAGAAGTTTCAAACGGACCCGCATTGGCAGGACTACATTTTCTTTTACGAGTACTTTATCGGCGATGATGGGGCGGGATTAGGCGCGTCTCATCAAACCGGTTGGACAGGGCTAGTCGCCAATATGATCCAGCGCTGTTCGAAAGCGTGAGCTTTGGTCGTTCTGCATCTGTTTAAGATCAAGATTTGAGCCTAAACTCTAAGACCAAGAGCTTTCGCTCCAACAACAATATTATGAAACTACAAAACAAAGTCGCTATCGTTACGGGCGGTAGCGGTGGTATTAGGCAAGGTATTTGCCGGTATATGACAGGCTCTACTTTTTGTGTAGATGGCGGTTTGTTATGGAACTATCAAGAACAGTAAGGAAAACCCGTAAAACGGCGAGGCAACGACCCAGAGGTAGATTTGTGCGACGAGAGGAGAAATTATTCTTTAGGCAGTAGGGCTATCGACGTAGGTAGGTATGAAATTTAAGTTTGTATACACGCGCCTAGTTGTTAAAGACTGGCAGAGCTGTCGCCAATTTTATCGAGATGCTTTGGGCCTTGAAGAAACGTTCGTTTCTGAGATTGATATGTATGCCGAGATGACTAGCGGTGCGGTAAAGCTGACGCTGCTGGCTCAAGAGAAATTAGTGAGCTACTTTGAGAAAACAGCCTCGTTTATCTTCGACTGTAATTCTGACAAGGTGATCCTCAGCTTTAGAGTAGACGATGTTGAAGAGGCCCGCGAGTACCTACGGCAGAAAGGGGCAACGGTTGTTACGACACCTTCTAACCTGGCAGATTTAGGCGCAAAGGTTCTGCTGATAAGAGATCCTGAAGGCAATTTGATTGAGCTAACAGAGATGGGAGAAATGGTCTATGCCGAGTAGCAAGACCTGAGCTAGCCTAAGCCTTGGAGACAAGATTTATTAGTAATATTTCTCAATAGTTGTCAAAGCGAAGTCATTATGACTATGCTTTATTAAGACGTTTAGATAGATGTGCCTGTCAATGGCTGCATCTGCTAGAAATATGGCTAATGAAGATATGGTTGCTGAGAGTATGGCTACTCAAGCGCTGAAAGGCAAATATGTTTTAATTACAGGTGCTTCTCAGGGACTGGGGCGGCAGCTGTCGCTTACTTTTACTGAGGCTGGTGCCGCTGGTATTGCAATAGTGGCAAGAGATAAAGCAGCGCTCGAAGCTGTACAGCGCGAGGTAGAAGCGATTAGATCCGGTGCTGGTAGTACAGTTGCGATCGCCGCTCAGGTTCAGACTGCCGCTGATATTGACCGCGCACTGAATGAAATTAAATCTCAACTAGAGCAGTCCATTCAGAGGCCGCAAGTGGTTGCGATCGCTGCTGACCTATCTCGCCCTGCTGATGTCGAGCGAGTGATTGCTACAACGCTTAGCGCCTTTGATGGCAGGCTAGACGTGCTGATCAACAATGCTTCTTGTATTGGGCTATCCCCCATGCCCTACCTGCTGGACTACCCGCTAGAAGATTTTAAAAATGTGCTTAGCACTAACCTCATCGCGCCGTTTCTGTTGATCAAAAAAGCGTTGCCAGCCTTGATTGGACGCGGTGGCTCAATCATTAACGTGACCAGTGATGCTGGTGTGACAGGCTATCCGGGCTGGGGTGCCTACGGCATCTCTAAATTTGGCATTGAAGGGCTCTCGCAAACCTGGGCGGCTGAGCTAGAAGGTAGCGGCGTTCGGGTGAATTGGGTAGACCCAGGCGATATGAACACCGCCATGCACAGAGCTGCCGAACCCGGCGAAGATCCAACTCAGTGGGCAGATCCTGCTGAGGTGACCGACGTGTTTGTTTATCTCGCTTCAGATAGCGCCAACGCTGTTAACGGTCAGCGGTTTCAAGCTCAAGAATCGAATTGGGGCGTGCGAGCCCTGCGTTCTGTCGCTTAGGAAAAACTATGAATACACTATCTTTTACTTTACCCGAAGCGCTGGCTGCTAAAGAGCCCCCCGAGCGTCGTGGTATCGCCCGAGATGACGTAAAACTGATGGTGCTTCGCCGCAATGGCGCGGTCCAGCACAGTCAGTTTAAGCAGATCGATCAGTTTTTACGCCCGGGTGATTTGTTGGTCTTCAATGCTAGCCGTACGCTCCCAGCTTCACTCAAGGGCCGTGTGACAACTTTCTCTTCCTCTTTAGAAGCGCCTGCTTTAGGATCGTCTGCTGCTGCCGGTTTAGAAGTGAGGCTAGCCCATCGCCAGCAAGACGGCTCTTGGCTAGCGCTTCTGCTGTGTCAAACAGATCTGCGTCAAAAAGAAAATCGATTTGCCTGTAGCATGTACGCTGGGATGCAGATTGACTTTGGTCAGGGGCTTACGGCACTTGTAGAGACTCGCGACCAGCGTATTCCTCGGCTCTGGCGGCTGCGCTTTTCTCTATCGGGCAATGCGCTAATCGATAAACTACACCAGTTAGGTCAGCCTATTCGCTACAGCTATGTCTCTGCGCCCTGGGATTTGGACTATTATCAGACGGTCTATGCCAGCGTGCCCGGTTCCGCAGAGATGCCGTCGGCGGGCCGAGCTTTCACCTGGCAGCTGTTGTTCAAGCTGAAACAACAGGGAATAGATGCGGCTCACATCGTTTTGCACACGGGGCTGTCTTCCTACATGGACGACGCGTTAGATGAACAGCATCCTGCGTCTGAAGAAGAGTACTTTATTAGCGAAAAAGCAGCTGAGAAGATCAACCAGACACGGCGGCGAGGCGGACGCATTATTGCTGTCGGGACGACTGTTGTTAGAGCGTTGGAATCTGTTGTTGATGCGCAATCTGTGGTGCAAGCCGGACACGGCTATACTCGGTTGTTCATTGATGCTGATCACAAGCTCGAAGCTGTGGACGGGCTGCTGACGGGGATGCACGAACCAGAAGCGAGTCATCTAGATTTGCTGACGGCGTTTGTTCCGCCAGCTCAGCTTGAACCGGCTTACAAAGAGGCCGTAAGGCAAGAATATCTGTGGCATGAGTTTGGCGATTTAAACCTGATTTTGTAGTCGTGATCTTGCCAGTGCGACCTTGCCAGTGCGACCTTGCCAATGTGACCTTGTTGGCATAGCTGCGGGCAAGGTCACCTCAATGCGTCTGATACGCTTTGGGGGTAATGCCTGTCATGCTTCGAAAAAATCGGGTGAAGTGACTCTGATCGGCAAATCCCAGCTGTAGCGCGATGTCGATCAGGGGCGCTTTGCCTGATAGCAGCTGGGTAATTGCCATATCCAGGCGAATTTTTTGAACAAACTGGTAGGGACTGTAGCCGGTTTCTTTTTTGAAGTGTCGATTGAATGTAGAAACGGGCAGATTGCAGAGAGTTGCGATCGCACCTACACTAACGCCATTTCTCATATTCTCTCTAATGAATGCCTCTAGCTGTTCTATCGGCAGTGGAGAAACCTTGTTAGGTAGGCCGGGCGTACAGTTGCCTACCATGCGTACTAGCCTAGCGATCAGGCTTTGCGTCAAAGCATCTACAAGCAGCCCACTCATAGAATCATACTGGCCGAGCGCTTTCCAAAGATCTTGTATATTGCTCTGCACAGCGGTGTCTCGGTGGTATTTAAGATGTCCTTTTGCATTCAACACATCTAAACAGTCTTCTGAGTAGATATTTTGAATATCAAGAACCGCACTTTTATCAATCGCAATAATTAACAATTCGTGGGGTGATTCAACATCAAAGTCAATTTTTTCGTCTGTCGGAGAGACCCCAATATGACCGGCTTGCCGTGACTCGATCTCTCTCCATTTACTGCCCACCTTCCATCGAGCCGCTGTTGTGCCGCTGAGCGTTAGCCCCATAACAACGTCAGAAGTAGCCGGATCGCTTAGCGTGTGGCGGTCTTGTCGCGCCAAAATTCCAGCGGTTCGATAGCGCCCATGATGCTTGCGCTCTGCTCTCAAAAAAGGCTGATAGAGGCCAGCTTTGAAAAAATCGCTGTAGCTGTTTTCAACCATCGTCATGAGCGGATTATTCTATGTGAACAGATCTTTCAAGAAATTATACGCGCTACACCATAGGGTGTACCCATAACATCCTGTCCCGATATGATTAGCTGAGTCAGCGAGGTGAATAACAGTGAAAATTGGAATCATAGGCAGCGGAGATATTGGCGGCTCGTTGGGGCGACTGTGGGCACAGGCGGGTCACGAGGTGTTCTTTTCTTCGCGGCACCCGGAGCAGTTGAGTGGCCTGGTTGAGCAGGCAGGAAAGTGCGCGCAGGTTGGCACGGCTGAAGAAGCGATCGCATTCGCAGACATCATTTTAGAAGCGATTCCTTTTTCTGCCACGATGTCGCTACCCGCAGACGCGCTCGCCGGAAAAACGCTGATTACCGCCTCAAACTACTATCCCCAGCGGGATGGTGAGATAGAAATTGATGCAGATAGCCAAAGCGAAGCGCTTGCCAAACAGCTGCCGGATACAACGGTGATCAAAGCTTTCAACATGATGTTTGCAGAGGAGATGGAAGCGCGTGCAAACGGAGAGACTGCTGAGGCGCTGGCTATTTTTTATGCGGGAGATGATGAATCGGCCAAAGAGACCGTTGCCGGGCTCATTGAATTGGCAAAGTTTACGCCTGTAGATGCAGGTTCACTCGCTAATGGAAGGTATTTTCAGAACGGAGAGCCTCTTTATGCTCAGCGTTGGTCTAGAGCGAAGGCCCTGCAAGAATTAGCTGCCATTAGCGATAAAGACGCATACTGAGCGTGAAGCTCACGACTAAAGGCACCGCTAAAAGCGCAGCGTTAGAGAAGTGTTAGAGACGTAGAGAAATATGACCGAAATTTCATTCAAGATTGCGGGTGCGTATCAGTTTACGGAGGCCTTTACCGTTCATTGCGCGGAACCCTTTATTCATGCGGACGCAGGTAGAATTGCTGGCGCGTGGCGCTGGACTTTTGGCGATGGTACATCGGGAAGCTGTCATATTAACGGTGCAACAGCTAATCGCATTACGCCTAATGGTGCCTCGCTGTTTGGCACTATGAAGATCGATATGTTTGAGGTGACTGGCGATGCTTCACGCACAGATATGCTCTATCTTTCCTATGAATCTTCTTCTTTTTGGGTAGAGGGAACAACCGTCGATATTGTTGTTGAAGGAACGTTCGTTGGTGGTTCGGGTAAGTATGCTGGTGCGCAGGGGTGCTTGCGAGTGCGCTCGGTGAATGGATATATCGGTGAAGGTGAAGGCACGCTAATATTAGATGGCCCAGTAGATGCCCTAGCGCCTAGCAAGCCTGATACTGAGCCAATGAGCGAAGCGGCTACAAGAGCTGCGGTGGATGCCTATTTTAGTGCGACTCAAAGCGGTGATCCGGCTGTTTGGACAGCGCGCTTTGCTGAGAGTCCTTTTGTTGAAGACCCTGTTGGACAACCGCCGTTGACAACAGCTGCTGCAATTCAGTCGCAGGGCGAGCAGTTTATGAGCAATTTTGAAAGCGTTGGCCTTTATCCTAGCTTTGTTCAAGTTTCTGGAAACAGAGCAACCGCGAAGTGGACTGGTCGTGGCGTGAACAAAGCGGGTGAGTCAGTTGAATTTGAGGGCATCAATGTGTTTACCTTTGCCGCCGACGGCAGGGTCAAACGGTTGCTTGGCTATTGGAACCCTGCCACAATTAAGGTCATAGACATTACTTAGTAAGTGAGCAAAAGTACCAATATGCTTTGCCAACAGTAGTATCGTACGGTTCGATAGGTCAGTAATGCCTTTAGTCAAAACTATATTGCGAAATAAGTGAGCGAAAAAACATTATCAGCGCTACGCTATTGCATCTCTTTCAAATCGCTAAGCTGCTGTCGATCTACAATCGTAATTCGACCCCCACGTCTATAAGTGACGACTGGACGCAGCTGTTTGAATAATCTCACACATTCTTCATAGGTAATGCCAATACTACGGGCTATTTGGTAATAAGTAAGGTGTGATTTAATCTGCTCTCCGCCTGCGATAGGTATACCACCTACATTATTCACCGTATATTCCAAGAAGTTGATCAGACGAACGATCGCCCGTTCTGAAATCAACCCATGCATTCGAGTATGAAGCTGTTGCAACCGCTGGTTAAGTATAGCCAGCATGTGTAGTGCTAGCTCCGGCGTTTGGGAGAAGGCTTTTAATAAGGCTTGCCGCTTTAGGGTTTGTACGACTGCTGGTGCAATCGCGGTTGTTGTATTATTCGCTTTGCCATCTCCAAAGAGAGCTGGCGCCGCAAATATCTCTCCCGCAGGCAGGACTCGTAGAATTGTCTCCTTGCCGGATGGGGCAATTCTTGAAATGCAAAGCCGTCCTGATATCAACACATGTAGACAGGCTGGCAAATTATCGCCCTCAGAAAAAACCACTGCATTAGTTGAATATTGATTGAGCTGGCAATACTCAGTTAACTGCTCTAAGACTTGGGAAGATAGGTCAGTGAATATCGATATATTTTGGAGCTGCTCAGCATTGATTCGTCGGGTCACGGCCTAAATCCATGTTAGTTTTCCAGGCTCTGTAAGGAGAGGCGTGCTAGTTAGGAGGGTGACTATTTAATATAGCGTTAGTCATTTGATTGACGGTATGCACAATGGCAAAAACTTGGTGCTTTATGAGATAGCTCATAGAACATCGTGAGGTATACCGACATACTGAAGTATGGTCTTTGGGTAAAACATATGACTCAGATAAACCTTAGAACGGCTCCTGGCCATCAGGTGCTAGCCGCCGCTGGAAAGAAAGCTCTACGGCCAGGTGGATATACAGCAACTGAGCAACTTTTCGCTTGGGCTAATCTTCAACCGGGAGAAACAGTTTTAGAGTTGGCTGCCAGTTTTGGTCATAGTGCAATCGCCTTAGCTCAACGCTATGACTTGCGGGTTGTCGGCATTGAGAACAACCCTGATAGCGTGGCTGCTGCCCAAAAGAATGTCGCTGCGGCTGGCATAAGTGAGCGAGTCGAAATCATTGAAGGCGATATTTTTCATTTAGAAAAAGTCACACAGCAGTTTGACTACGTGCTAGCTGAAGCCATTTTAACCATGCAGTCTGCGCCAGGGAAGGCCAAAGTTTTAGCAGGGATTTGCGATCGCCTCAAGCCCAACGGTTATTTTCTCAGCCATGAACTGCGAGCCAGCGGCTCTGATCTCGACCGCATCTATCAAGATCTATCAAGGTCTATCCGTGTTAATGCCAAACCGCTGTCCCTTCAAGACTGGATCAGCACTTGCCAAACAGCCGGACTTACGGTGGAACGCCATAGCGCTGGCCCAATGGAACTGCTCAATCCGCGCAAAATTGCTCAAGAAGAAGGCGTCTCTACACTCATCAACATGTGCTTCAATATGCTGACCCAACCTGTGATGCGACAGCGCATTCTGGCTATGAGAGAGACTTTTGAGCGCTACCGAGACGACTTAGGGTACGTGGCTCTCTATGCCCGTAAGGAGAACTAGAGATGACGCCGAATACACCGCAGTTGACTGGGGCCAAAGCTCCGCAACCTAAGCAACAGCAGTCCAAACCACGGCAACCTAAACAACAAAACAAGCAGCATTCAAAAAAGAAACGATGGTATTCTCCAACCGTTTCACCAGAGCATGGTGCCTATATCGTGCTGGCAGTCTCTTTTTTGACAGGCGCTGCCGCTGCTCAGCAGTGGACGGGGGCAACGACGCTAGCGCTCATCTGCGCCTTTTGTGGATTTCAGGCCGAGCATCCTTTGGTGCTGCAAATTAAACAGCGGCGCGGTTGGAAGCCACGATTTTTGTTGTGGGTCGGTATTTATGGGGGAGTGGCGATCCCGATCGCCGCTTGGCTGTTTTGGCGCAGTCCAAAGAACGAGACCTTGCTGATAATTTATGGCTCAGCCTTAGCCGCAGCTGTTGTCGATGGGATTTTGGTCTGGCAGCGTCAGCAAAAATCGGCATTGAACGAACTGATTACGTTTGCAGCCGTTTGTCTATCGGCTCCCTTGGCCTATCAGGTCACCACCGGAATGCTGCCACTATCAGTCGTTGGGCTATGGCTACTCAACACCTTATTTTTCTCCAGCGCTATCTTTAGCGTCAAGCTACGGAAAGTAAGAACAGCTTCTGTTGTACCAGGACTCATTTTTCATACACTGGCAACTGGCATTGTGGTCTTAATGTGGCAAATGCACTGGCTATCGCCGATAACCGCAGCGGCTTTTGGGATAGCCCTACTCAAGTTTGGACTGATTTTGTGGCAAAAAGACTGGTACTGTCATGCCAAAATTCAGTCTGTAGCAATGTTGGAAACAGGGGCGAGTTTACTCTTTCTTGGGATCGCAGCGTTATCGCTATTGCCGCCTCATCTATAGTGATTTAACTCAAGCGCGTTTACGACTTCATCTTGTGCCAAGGCCGTCTCCGACCAGATGCATAACACCAGCCCAACATCCAACACTGAAGAAGGAAATCATAATGCTAGATATTGACATCATGAGATTAATAGAAGCACGCATACGGGCATGAGAACGTAGTTTCGATCTATCGCATTAGCCAACTGAGGTCGCCGGAAATCAGATATCAAGGTAAGCCCGAATGGAAATTTCCATGAATACCGAAAATACAAATTCGCTAGTTAAGTACAAAACCTTACCGCTTTGGACAGAGACAACGCTGCCAAAAGCTTTTCAAACGCAGCACAACACCAAGCCGGGGACTTGGGGGAAAATCACTGTAGAAGCTGGTCAGCTACAGTACGATTCTCTCAGTGAAGCTGGAGAAGTCATCTCTAGCAAGATAATTACGCCAGCTGATCGTAATTTTTTTGTTTTGCCGGAAGCTTGGCATCGAGTAAAGCCCATAGGTGAATTGCGCTGCTTCGTAGAATTCTACTGTCGGTCTCAAGACTACTTTCAAAAAAAATATCAGTTTGCTGCGCCCCATCGCGACCTAAAAAAGCTCATGGAAGGGCCTTTGGCAGAGTGTTCCGACTTAGATATCTTAGATTTAGGCTGTGGTAAGGGACGCAATGCCAGTTATCTATATTCACTGAATCACTGCGTGACAGCTCTAGACAAAAATGCCGATGCCATTGAATTCTTGCAAGAGATTATCCAGCTTGAAAGAGTAGCGGAGAGCTTTCAAGCCCATTGCTACGATATTGAATCTGCAACACTTCGCGAACACGATGAGAGGGGTAAGCCCTACGATCTCATTATCTCTACAGTCGTCTTTCAGTTTTTACGCGCTGAGACCCTCTCAGCTGTCATTGCAGATATGCAGGCTTGCACAAAAAACGGAGGGTATCATTTCATCATTGCCCCAGTCTCCTCTTCCAAAGCTCCTTGCCCTATTGACTTTCCTTCGACCTTCGCGCCCCAGGCGTTGTTGAATTACTATGCTGATTGGCAGATCCTAAGCTATCAAGAACAGCCAGGAACCTTTCATCGCAAAGATAAAAATGGCCAACCCATTCAAGCTGATTTTGCAACGCTGCTGGCCCGTAAGAAGTAAAAAGGGCTATTGCGATCTCATTTATATTGGGTGTGTCGGGAAAAAATAAATGGTCGTGCCTCAATAAAAAGTGGGGTAAGTAGCGAAATCACGCCATGACTAAGGTGCGGTTGCCAGCCCCTCTGTCGCGTCAGCAGATGCTCCGTCTGTGCAAGCAAAACCTATAGGCGAAACTGCCGATTATCAGGGTGTTAACCGAGGTGTCGTAGGTAAGTGGCGGCAGTATAAAGCGCAAGAAGAGACTAATCTGAGCTAAGAAAACGCGAAGTTACAGGCTCGGGTCAATGACTTAATGAAGTGCAGCCCAGATACGCCAGCCGATCGAGACCGATTATCCCGAGGACTACGGCATTGAAAGTGCGCCGTGGTCTAGACGGGCTATCCAAGCGCTGCTCGTCCTGTTACTAGACGAACTTGCGGCTTGCCGGATGCGTTGCGGTAATGTGGCTGATAGGTTGCGATCTCGACAGTACTTGGATGGCGACGTCGTAGCAAGCCTCAGGGGATAAGCTGGCAATAATAGAAAGGACTGTGCTCATATGTGGTGATCGCACAATTCGGTGGGATAACGATGTGCTTTAAGACGATCTGTTCTCCTTAAAGTATCACCTCGTTTTGAACAGTTCCCCTGCTAGTCCTTAAACAGTTCATTCTTTAGAACAAGGCTGAAGCCATCATGCCAATGCCGACAATGCCTAGCATCCAGACCACACTGCGAAAGGGAATAAGGCCAAAAATGTACGAGAGCGCATGGACGATTCTGGCCGCAAGAAACAAGATTGCACCGTTGCGAGTTACCCCTGTGGAAATACCTACGGTCGCTAAGATTAAAACGATGGGTGCAAATAAGAGAAGATTTTCTTTGTGGTTGGCGAGCGTCCGATCAATACGTCCGCTGAGCCCAGTGATCGGTTTCGGTACTTCTCGATTAGACAGCGCATATTTTGCGCCTATTGTTACATCAGTATGCAGCTGTTGAATCATGATCAATACAAACAGCAGAAGTACGCTGCCTGCTAGCATCCAGAGTTCGAGAGTCATCATAGTTTCCTCTATATTTTAGGAACAGATGTGTTTTAAGAATGGTGGTTGCAGATGGCAGGGCCTACGAACTCTTATGTGGGGCATGAAGAGAAACGCTGCCCTGCCGTCTTTAACCTGCCGCCTATTAGAGGCGGCTAAGCGTTAGCCAAAGATTTGACCGCCGATGGCATAGCCGCCTTCAGCCGTTTCGTTAATCTGGACGCCAATATAGGGTTTGATATCGCCTTTCCCTGATTCTTTTGCGACCTCGTTGAGCGCATTGGTGAAGCGATCAACAATCTTTGCTTTCTCGTCTTTGTTCCAAGCGCCTTGGGGAACAGTCAGTTTGATCGTAGGCATGGATGTATTCTCCAATTTGATGAATGTGTTTTTGATAAGTGTGTTGCGAAATAGTTGGCAGCAGGCGCTGTCAGTCAGTGCAGATAAGCGTTGACTGGCAATAGATTGAACCTGTTTGATCTCTTTAAGACCCAGTGCTTTCCTGTGAGGCAACCGGAGGTGCTAGCGGGCGATCGCCTCTACAGGAAACTGAATTTCAACGACCATTTCTGATTCGTGACCAGCTTTGGGCGGCACAATGAAGACCTCTCGGCCCGGGCCGACGAGTCTGTACTGATTGGCCTCTACCCATTTGCCAATGGCAGTGTAGCTAAGGTGACCATTTTCAGGTCCGCCAAACCTGACTGCCGTCACAGCGGTAGCGACCGGAGGCAATTCTTGAACGCTCATGGATAAGCCACTAGAGAGTGTCACTGTGATGTCGCGCGCGATATCCATAGGTTGATTGAGTAAGAACCCAAAGTCCAAGTCCCAGTCTCTCTCTTGATAGAGTTCTCCATAAATTACGGCGGCAAATCGATCCAACGACTTGGCTTTGATCTGTTTGCTGACAGCCTTGCCGATTTCGGAGATAGCGGCTAGCGTTTGGGCCAGGTCTGGGTAGACTTGTCGAAGCGATAGAAACGGTGTGGCCGGAAGAGATTTCAGCACGACATCGTCATTCTGAAACTCTCCTTTGTGCTCAATTTGCTGAAGGCGCGATTCTACGGCTCGAAGGCGAGCCGCTTCTGCCTGAATAGACTGCTCAATTTGCACCTTTTTGAGCGTCAGCATGCCACGAATTTCTTCAGCAGAAATGTTATCTTCTAGCATTCGCTTGATTTGTTCTAGAGAGAGCCCCAGATCTTTGAGCGCTAGAATACGGTTTAGCTGAATAATTTGTTCAATGCTGTAGTACCGATAGCTGGTGTTGCGATCGCTACGAATTGGCACAAATAGTCCAATATCGTTGTAATAGCGCAACAGGCTAGCGGGCACCTGAGCAATTTTTGAAAACTCACCAATCCGAAACATGCTGTTGTTTGCCTTTGATTTACGTTGCTATGAGTATCTCTGTTGATACCTGTAGCCCTTGTCCTATCGAGCCAAGACTTGCTTTTTCTCAGCTGATAGGGTCACTCTAAACTTTCGAGTGGCTTGAAGGTCAAGGGGGTAGAAAAGTTTTTTCTATTTTTGTATCGCTAGCCGATTGCTAACGCGAGAGAAACTGAAGCAGCCTGGGAATGACCTGCTCATGGGCATCTTCTTGAATATAGTGGCCAGCCTCTTCAATGCGCATTACCTCTGCGTCAGGAAAGTCTTGTAGCCACAGGTTGTTCAAAATCTCTGGACCAAAAGCGATGTCTTTCATCGGCCAGGCGATAAAAACTGGCTTGTACGCGTTGCCAGCTATCAGCTGGTGATGGACTTGGGCAACGAAATCGCTCACAGGGCCATCAGGTCCAGATGGAATTTCTCTAGGAAATACCAGAACAGACGTTCGCGAGGCCCAGGTTGGATGGGGGGCAAGATAGGCTGCTTTTTCGCGATCGCCCAGTCGCTGAGGATGCACCACCCCCGCTTTGAACAAAAACACTCTGACAAAAGCATGTAACCCTTTCACCATAACTTCTCCAATTATGGGTAAGCGAAACAGCTGAAGTGGCAAGGGCAACGCTACTTTGGCGGGTGGACGATGCGCGAAGGTATTCAGTATGGCCAGGCTGCGGATTCTTTCAGGATGCCGAGCAGCCCAAGTGAGTCCAATAGGGCCGCCCCAGTCTTGTACGAGAACAGTGGCCTCTTGAAGATCGAGCGATTCGAGCAGCGATTCGCACCGCTTGCCATGCCGCTCAATTCGATAGAGGTTGGGATCGTTAGGCTTATCTGAGCGCCCGAAACCAAGGTGGTCTAGAACAATGGCTCGGTATCCTGCCTGAGTAACCGCTGCAATAAAGCGCCGGTACAAATATCCCCAGGTTGGATTGCCGTGAACCATCACAATAGGCCTACCCGCTCGCGGCCCTTCATCCACATAGTGCATTTGCCCATCCTCGCTATCAAACCAGCAAGGCTGATAGGGCCAGGTGCCTCCAAACGTCCAGTCTCGCTCAGCCGCAGCAGTTCGGTTCATAGGTTCTTTCCCCGTTGATTTGCATGTATTCATAGAAGCGTCAGCTAGGTAGACTGCGATTAGCTAACGTCAAATGGCCGATTGACTATGTAGTTTAGGTTTGCAAAAATGTATTGTCATTGCCCAAAAACGCAAGCTACATTTGCACAGATGCAAACTGAATGAAAACCAGATCCAAACTAAGTTGAGAATTTGCTGTGAATTGGGCTGACTTACAGGTGCTGCTCGCCTTTCAGCGTGAGGGAACGCTACAGAAAACGGCGGTAAAGTTGGGGATTGATATTAGTACTGTTTCGCGCAGATTGCGATCGCTAGAGACCGATCTAGGCTCAACCGTGATTGAGAACGTGAGTGGTCGCCTGGTGTTGACCTCTTATGGTGAGCAGGCGGCACGAACGGCAGAGGCGATGGAGGCTGAATCAGAAAACCTGCCAAGAAGCGTCAAAGATTCGGAGAAGCTGCTATCTGGCGTGTTGCGAATCGCGCTGCTTGATTTAGTCGTATTCTTTCACGCTGATTTAATCAATGCCTTTACAGTGCGATATCCGCAGATTGCTCTAGAGCTTGTCTCTGGCACAACTCGCATGCATAGTCTCACGCGCCGAGAAGCCGATGTGGCTATTCGTATTGCTAAGCAGCCCGATGAGACGTTGGTCGGCATGCGCGCTGTGCATTCTAAATATGCTGTGTATGCTCACACCTCAATTGCTAATCAGTCTTATGCCTCTCTTGGCGAACTACCTTGGATCGGTTGGGATGCCGCTGTCAATGCCCGCGTGACGGACGCCTGGATGGAGAGACATATTCCTACTCGGCAGGTTCGCTATCGAGTAAACAGCCCCATCGCGCAGTTTCTGATGACAGAAGCTGGCAGTGGGGCCTGTATATTGCCGATAGTTTATGCTGAGCGCAGCGATAAGCTGGTGAAAATCAGCGATGTGCTCTCCGGTTTTGATACCGATCTCTGGCTGCTGACTCACCGCGATCTACGGCGCAATGCGAGGGTTCAGGCCTTTTTTGATCACTTTTATCAGGGGCTAGCGCCTTTTCGGTAAAGTGTCGTCAGGTCGTAATGTCAGAGCGATTTGCTGATTGCCCTTACCTACGCTGCTTTATCTTCTGTTGATTCTTCTTCTTTCCCTGGAATAAAGACGGGCTGTTCGTAGCCTTCGGGCTTATCTCCAACCGATGACCCGCCGTGAATCATGCCCTGCAAGCTAGGCTCAAAGAAAGTATAAGGAAAGCGAGAGTCTGGCTTACTAACCTCATCGAGCCTCTGTTGCAGTTCCTTGGGGAGTTCAAATGCCAGCGCCTTTAAATTATCTTCTAGCTGATACAGTTTTGTCGCGCCGACTAAAACACTCGCCACGCCCGGACGATTAACCACCCAGTTCACCGCAATCTGCGCCATAGAACGATCCATTTCTTTAGCCACTTTCTCTAATTCAGCAACAATCTTCCAATTTCGTTCGGTAAATTTGTTGAAGGCAGGGTTGTCGCTTCCTGCGAGCGTTGCTAATCGCCCTGACCCTTCAGCGCCTGCTTCAGAAGGTTTGTATTTACCCGATAGCAGACCGCTAGCTAGCGGTGACCACACCATCACGCCGCAGCCTAGTGTCTTGGCCATGGGCACGTACTCGAATTCAATATTACGCTCTACCAGCGAGTATTCAAGCTGAACCGTACTAATCGGCTCTAGATGTCTCTCTTTTGCAAGGGTCTGTGCTTGAGAGACATACCAGGCCGGTGCGTCAGAGAGCGCAACATGGCGAACTTTGCCCGAGCTGACCAAGTCATCTAGTGTCCGCATCACTTCTTCAGCGGGGGTGACGCTATCCCAAGTATGGAGTATGTATAAATCGATATAGTCGGTACCTAATCGTTGTAAGGAGCCTTCAACGGCGCGCATAATATTTTTACGACCGTTACCCCCTGCGTTGGGGTTGCCGGGCTGCGCGTTGTAGCTAAACTTGGTGGCGATGACAACGCGATCGCGGCTTCCACTCTCTTTTACAAATTGCCCCAGCATCTTCTCGCTGTTGCCGTTGGTATACATATCAGCTGTATCGATAAAGTTACCGCCTGCTGCTAAATACTTGTCAAAAATCTCGCGAGCGGCCGATTCTTCTGCGCCCCATCCCCAGTCTTCGCCAAAGGTCATGGTGCCTAGCGCCAGTCGGCTAACTCTTAGCCCGGTCTTGCCCAGTGTGTAATAGTCCATTGCGGTCTCTTTAATTAATTAGATCGAAGTAGTTAGCTCAAAGGCTATATCCTAAACAAGATCACTTCTGCGTTCTAGGACAAAATTGCTATTTATAGATGAAACTTGCCGCTGATATTTCTGTGCGAGCCTGTGAGTTTGACGGTCTTGTGTTCGAGCAGTACGCTTATACGCCCGGTGCGATAGAGCCTATTCCAAAACACAGTCACGAGGCGTATCAGTTTGCGCTGAGCTTTGATCATCAAGGAGAGTATACCTACCGAGGAGAGAAGCACCAGATTCCACCTGGCAGATTGAGCATTATCCATTCAGGAGAAGTGCATGCACCAAGCGATCGCACGCACCTCTTTGAACCGGCTCATTTTGCTATGGCCAATATCCACCCCAAGTGGCTCAATCAGGTAATGGCCGAAATTACGGGTTGTTCTAGCTACGATCCGTTCTTTGCGTCCGTGCTACCCAAAGATCTTCTGCTCAATCGCTTATTTATGACGCTTTCGACCGTTTCTATGCAACAGAGCTCTCGGCTAGTGCAGGAGGTCGCGCTGTGGAACTTTTTCTCTTGTCTGATAGGCCGCTATGCACTAAACGCGCCATCTGATATGCCGTTGACTTCTCACCGCGCTATCTTGCGGGCCTGTGAGTATCTGCGCGCTCACTGTAGACGCGATGTCTCTTTAAAGGAACTTGCCGATGTCGTAGGGCTCAGTCGCTTTCATTTTTGCCGTCTTTTTCGTCAGCAGGTCGGTGTCTCTGCCGGTGCTTATCAGTTACAGCTGCGCCTGACTGAGGCAAAGAAGATGATGATCAAAGGACGCTCTCTCGCGGAGGTTGCGATCGCTACAGGTTTTTATGATCAAAGCCACTTTAGCAGGCACTTCAAGCGATATGTAGGGACGACACCAGCAAAATACACAGGACAACCCGACTAAAAGGCAAACGGACATAAAATAACTGGCAATAGTAAAGCCTAAGCGACTCATGAATAAGCAAATCGCTTAGGCTTAGCTGCTCTCAGAGCAGGTTTTTAAGATATAGCAAACGTCCTAATGCATTAGGACGTTTGCTCAGAAGCGTTGCTTGTTTACCAAGGGTTGTAGCCTCTAGTGAGTGTCTTAAGCAACGCTTCGAAGACCATATAGAGAGCATAGGGCTCAGATGGTATACAGCTTATAATGCATAGCTGCTTCGCTGTCTTGAACAGTTTTACCAAACAACTTGATCAATCTTTAAACTGTGTCTACGCGCAGGGTTAACTCGTATAGCAACGGTCCCAATATCAAGCCTGCTGCCAGGCTAAGCCACAGCTCGGGAAAGACCCTACGGCCTGCCATAGGGTAGGCCACTAGCTCCCAGGTAAAACCGCTCCGAATCAGATCATCCGCCATCTTTTGACGTAAATTGAGCAGTTGTCCAAAGTCGGCCTCTGTCGGAATGCCTTCTAGCTGATACAGCTGAGTAGTTTCGCTAACACCTTCAGTAGGCAGACTATCAGACTGACCAGAGTCGACTGCTAGCAGCGCCTTGGTTGCGGAATTAGGTCTATCTTGTGGGTACTGCCTTGGTGAGGTTTGCGGCGCCTGTAGCAAGACTTGTTCGCCAGTAGAGACTTGGTTGTCAAAAATAGCTAGCCTGTCGTTCATGCGCTCTTCTTGCTGCTGTACGTTGTACATTCTATAAAGCTTTTGCAGCGCTAGTAGAAAATCGAGCGTCTGTTTTTTGGTGCTGCCTGTGAAGACGACTTCAACAACCCGCGTTTTCACTCTGCCTTCTTTGAGCTGAGTGATAGTGAGCCGATCTTGAAAATCTTTTACGCAGTCAGCTCTAACCGCTTTCCCTCTGCAAAGCGTAGGTTGTTCTCGCTCAAGAGACTCAATGGCCTGCTGAACGAATTTACTGCTTCGCATCAGCCTGATCTCTGTCAGCGTATCAATATCGGTGGCTGTCCCTACAGGCTGAGTCTCCTCGTAAGCGGAGGCAAGTGTGTCGGGACGGCCAGCGTTAGGTTCCACCAGTATCTGCATGGAGCTTTTGTAGGTGGGGTCTTGAAGTATCTCGACAGTCCCGGCCACCGCCAAGCTCCCGATCAGCGCCGCACTAAAGCAGCCCGCCGATCGCCGCAAAGCTTCTGATATCACGATCTATCCTCTGAAATAGCGATTGTGAGTAAAACTATCTTTATTACCGTGCGGCTTTTGCATAGATAAGAGTCCAAAACCGGATATGGCTAGGTCTCTTATGGCAACAAAACCATTGATAACAAAACCGTGTAACTAGCTGTCAGCCAAGTATTTTGACTAATAACTGTTATCAGCAGATTGTTTTATAAGCCATGGTTGGGGAAATAGCATTGCGCAAAGCTGTTGTGAATACGGCCGTATATCAGTCTTTGCACGTGAGATTAAGACCGTGACTTATCTCTTGTTACTCATGATTGGTCACTTAATTATATACCAGTGAACATAATCTCCAATCTTGTACAGCAAATAAGCATCAAGCGAGCATATAGATTAATCTACATGCCCCTTATATAAAACAACTCTACTCACGAAAGTAAAAGAGGGGTGCCGCCCCGCAGTCTCTTTTATTTAAATGATGTAGCGGTCAATAGATTTGTCGTTCACAGGCTCTCTACCGCAGTAAATGAATAGTATGCTGGGTAAATCGTCTGTGATTCTCTTCTGAATCTTCGTTATCTGGTTAAAAAGCGTATTTTTCAGATATTCTGTCTATAACATCCGAAAAATATAGCCTGCTAAGGGGGTTGGCGATATTTACTTCTTCACGGAAAAAGATTACACGTGTAGCTCTTATGAATTTCCTGTTGCTATGCAATAACTGCATCAAGAACCTCAGGAGCCCTATGCTGCGCTGCTTTTTAGAGACTCGACAGCTTAGCTTGTTGTGCTCACTTAGGTTACCCGTGAGACTACTGATATTTACGCTCTAAGACCCATCAGATCAGCAAAAAACTGTGGTAATTACGCAGGTAGAGAGAGAAATTAATCAAACAGGTGCGATCAAACAGGTGCGATCGCACCTGTTTGATCGCGAAAACCCGAGCAAGCTCAACCCACAGAAAGCGCGAATATCCCTTCGGCTGCTAGCATCTAGAAAAACAGCAGGAGGCTATTTTGCACCATCCAAAATCTGAACAGATTGCGCTAGTGACGGGTGCAAATCGGGGTATTGGACTAGAAGTGGTGCGACAGCTGGCCACCCAAGGCATGACCGTACTTCTCGGCTCTCGAAATTTGCAAAAAGGACAATCAGCCGCTAAACCTTTACAAGCTAAAGGGCTGAGCGTTGTCGCCTGTCAGCTTGACATCACCAAGCCTGCGGATATTGAACAGGTGGCTGTGCGACTAGAGCGCGACTATGGCCGACTAGACGTGCTAGTTAACAACGCCGGAATTCTGTACGATACCTGGCAGACAGCCGTCGAGGCCGATCTTTCAGAGGTGAGAGCTGCTTTCGAGACCAACACGCTTGGTGCTTGGCAAGCAGTAAAGGGGCTGCTGCCCCTGTTGCGCCATTCTCACCATGGAAGAATTGTTAACGTGTCGAGCGGTGCAGGTTCGCTAGAGAGTATGAGTGGTCGCACACCTGCCTACAGCATTTCTAAAGCTGCATTGAATGCACTCACCATTATGCTGTCAAAGAACTTGAGCGGTGACAACATTTTAGTGAATGCTGTTTGTCCTGGCTGGGTAGCGACAGATATGGGTGGTGAGGGCGGTCGCTCTGTAGAAGAAGGGGCCGCAAGCGTTGTCTGGGCTGCGCTGCTAGCTGATGAGGGGCCAACCGGGGGCTTTTTTCGAGATGGCAAGCCTATCTCTTTGTAGATGCATACATTGTTTAGCAGTCTTTTTTATGCATACGGTAGCCATACAAACAGAGCACGGCTCTCTCTTTTTCGTGTGCTCTCTTTTCCGCATGCTCTTTCTCCGTATGCTCTTTTTTTATCAGGTCATTTGTTCCGCTAGGCAGTTGCTAGCAGCGACCGTTGATGCTGTAGCGGTTTCTGCCTGAGCGAAGAGCAAAATGTCTCCTTGTTCGTTGGTTGTCCAGCTATTGGCTTCGAAAAGTGGAGCGGTAGCAGTGTCTGCTAAAGGGCGCTCACTAACTACCGAATCGATTGAAGCGTGGGTACTTTCTCTCAAGTCTGTCCACAGTCGATTGGAATGATAGCTCTGACTGGTTGGAGCCACTGGGAGGCCACCTCGCCCAGAAGCAACAAACTGGCTAGACTGGCTGTCTGCGCATCCTGCCACAATCTGGATGCAAGGATCAGAGACCTCTCTAGGTAGCGTGGTTGTACCAGAAC
>CALDSK010000201.1 GCA_937911865.1 uncultured Synechococcus sp. | reverse complement strand
TTCTGCCAGAGAACTGGCTGCAACCTGCCTGACCGCAAAAAGGGAAGAGAAGTATGCTAAATCTATTGCAAGGGCCCATCGCTAAATTTACGCTGTCGAATTTCCTTGATTGACGACGTTATGGTTCAAAACAGTCAGCGCTATGGCACGATCCCCCAACTTAAATGCTGCCTGGCAGCGGCTGCGTACCTTTGGCAACTGGCGGGCCAGTGTCCTACCGGGGCTAACCCTAACAGGGATAGTTATTATCCTCAGACTGGTAGTTTTTTTTGAGCTGAGCGAATGGAAACTGTTGGATGTTCTTTTGCGATCGTGCCCCACAGAGCCGGTTGACGAACGCGTTGTTATAGTTGGCATTGACGAAGCTGACATCCAGTCAGCAGCCAGCTATCCCCTCTCTGATCTAGACCTATCTTTGCTGCTCCAAGCGCTAGATCGGCTTCAGCCTCGCGCTGTCGGCGTAGACATTTTCCGTGATTTGCCCGTAGAACCCGGCCACAAGCAGCTGGTAAACAACCCTACGGTCTCCCCTATGTCTTTGGCATCGAATTTTTGAATACTGAAATTGCCGGGCCGCCCTCACTGCCACCCGAAAGGATTGGCTTTGTTGATTTCCCGCTAGACACCGATGGCCTCGTCAGGCGCAGCTTGCTGGGCAGATTCTCAGAAGCAGGAGACTATCGTTTTTCTCTAGCAATTCGCTTAGCAGAAGCTTATTTACTCGCTGAGGGCATCACCCTCGAAAGTGGACGAAAAGACCCACAGGCTATGCGCTTTGACACAGTAGGAATTCCGCCCTTCAGCAGCAACACGGGTGGATACGTCAAAGAGTATGCCGACGCTCAGCAAACCCTGTTGAATGTAAAAAGTGGTCCTGCACCCTTTCGCAAAGTCTCTTTACGGCAGGTAATGAGCGGTGAAGTAGAACAGTCCTGGATTCAAGACAAAGTTGTTTTAATCGGTATCACCTCACCCGCCCACAAAGATATTGTTAGCTCTGGTGCGCTCGTTGGCCGCAACCCGGGTGATATATACGGCGTAGAGATGCAGGCGCAGGCGCTCAGCCAAATTCTGGGTGCCACTTTAGACGGTCGCCCCTACCTGCAAGCTTGGCCAGATACAGGCGAATATCTGTGGATCCTACTTTGGGGGACAGCCGGTATTTTCTTAGTGGGTAGAACCGCGACGCCTTATCGCCATCTCATTTGGGTTGCCGTCAACGGTAGCTTGATTGTTGTTATCAGCTATGTGGCCATTGTCGCCGGTTGGTGGCTAACGCTAGCACCGACCTTAGCTGCTTTTCTGCTCAATGGACTGGTGCTACCCAGCGTCTTGGTGTACGACCAAATGATGCGATCGCGTGTCGAAGAAAGTCAGCGCGTCATTCGCCAAACTTACAGCGCCGTTCACAACGGCCCCCTGCAAACCCTTGCCCTGCTGCTTAGAGAAGTCGATGAAGATAGTCAATGCGCCCATGTTGCCCCCAGACTACGTCAGCTGAATCAAGAGATCAGACAGCTATACGACAATCTTGAAAAAGAGTTAGAGCCCCAAAGCAACCAGCTCCATCTTAAGAGTACAGGCGCGATTCTAGAGCTGGATGCTCCAATTCACGAACTGCTGTATCAGGTATATAAACAAACCCTTAAAAGAGACTTTCCCAACTTTCAGTCTATTAGATGTCACGTGGTCAAATTCGACAGTCTCCAGGCAGATCGGCTAAAGCCAGAAGACAAGAGAGCCCTCTGCCGCTTTTTAGAAGAGGCCCTTTGTAATGTAGGCCGATATGCCGAAGGTCTCACCCGGTTAGAAGTTACCTGTCTAACCGCTGAACATGACAATAAAAGAGAGAACTTAATTCGAGTAGAAGATAACGGCAAAAGCGTATTCGGCACAGCCGCGCAGCCGCACAACAACAATCCAAAACGAACGGGCGGAAGAGGGACAAAGCAAGCTAACCAGCTCGCCAGGAGACTCAAAGGCAGCTTTTCACGAACGGTGCGATCGCCCACGGGTGTTTACTGCGAACTCCGATGGCCCACAGACTAATCCTAATTAAAAGAGAGTATTTAAAGACATGAATTTTCTAACGGATAGCCGATATCCAAACCAATACTTGAGCCGTCTTCTCATGCGCTGCGCTATTTTCACAACTACCTTAATTGGCACTAGCCTCGTCGGACTAGACCTGACGCTTCCGGCTAGCACAGCGAGCGCAACAGCGACAGCCATAACAACACCCAAAGCATACATACCGCCCCCAGAGCCGACAACACCCCGCGGACCCTTCATCCCGGCGGGTCGTCGTACCGGTTGCCAGGGTGCACTCCACAACGGCTTAACTGCGATCGCTCCTCAACAACAGGTCGGACAAACCATCTCAACCCAGCCCACACTCACCTGGTACATTGCCTCTACCACCCTTACGACATTCAGCTTCAGCTATACGAATATACAGACGACCAATGGGTCTCCCTCACAGAAGTAGAGCTTGGCTCTAACCCGCCTGGTTACAACAGCTACACCCTTCCCGAATCGACGCCGCTCACCGTAGGCGGCCTGTATCGATGGAACATTGTCATGGTATGCGACCCGGCCCGCCCCTCTAGAAATAGAGTGGATATCGCCGAGTTTGAGGTCGTTAGCCCGCCCGATAATCTTGAGCTGTCTGGTGATACAGCGCTAACGCAGGCTCAAAAATATGCCGCGGCCGGACTTTGGTACGATGCGATCGCGCTATTGATTGGCCTACAGCTTACGCCCGACGCCAGTAGCTACCGCGAAACGCTTTTACTCAGCTTAGCTGATATAGAACTCCCCGAACTGAGCGAACAGCTACAGTTCATTGCCAATGACGCGAGCAGCATCACAGCAGAAGAATAATTCTTTCAACTATGCCTTCCTCTCCTCAAAAATTTCTCCAAAAATTTCTTATTGTTGACGACCACGAAGCCATTTTGAGCGGGACTTTGCAGGCCCTTTTAAAGGCGTATCCTGAGGGAGACTTTAAAACGGCGAATACGGCTCAACAGGCGCGATCGCTCTTAGCTATCGAACGCCCGCATCTCTTCGTCACCGATTTGCAAATTCCTAACGAAGCCGAAGACAGCGCACAGGTCGATACAGGCATTGACCTGCTTCGCCAAGTGATGAAAGCGTATCCGAACTTGAACATTCTGGTTCAAAGTTCTCACGCGCGATCGCTCATCCGACTAAAACCCAGTATCGATATTCATCAGGCAGGCTTTACCATCGTCGAAAAAAGCCTGCCTCTCGCCGAAATGATCGAGAAAGCCGACTGGGCACTCAAAGGTATCTTGTACACACCAGTAGAAATGCGTTCAGGGTTAGAAGTACGCCCAGAGTGGATTCAGCTGCTTCAGCTGGCCTTTACTCAAGGACTACAAGACAAAGCGATCGCCAAACAAATGAATATTGCAGAACGCACCGTCCGCCACTATTGGACCCGAGTACAAGATGCCCTCAAAGTCTATCCAGAAGCTGGCACGAACACTCGCATTCAAACCGAGATTCGTGCCAGAGCAGAAGGACTCATCGACTAAAGGGCGCGACTAGAGCGCGCAACAAAACAGGAAAACCGCTAGACCGCTGCGCCTTTATCGGCTCCTTTTACTTTTCCATCACCATCTACATCCGCAGGCTCAAAGCTCAGCGCCACACCGTTCATGCAGTAGCGTTTCCCGGTAGGTCTTGGGCCATCGTTAAACACGTGGCCTAAATGCGCGTCGCATACTGCGCACTTGGTCTCTGTGCGAATCATAAAATGGCTAAAATCCTTTTTGTTTACAATATTCTCTTCTTTGCTAGGTGCAAAAAAGCTAGGCCAGCCTGTACCCGAATCAAACTTTGTTTTTGAGGTAAATAGCTCAGAGCCGCAGCACACGCAGCTATATACGCCCTCAGTTTTGTTATTGTTCAGCGGGCTAGTAAACGCACGCTCCGTACCCGACTTGCGAGCAACCTGATAGGCTTCAGGGCTCAGTTCGGCTTTCCACTCTTCGTCTGTTTTTACAACTTTATTCGGCATTTTTTCCCCTCTATTTAGTTATCTAGATCCTAGCGTATGCCCGCGCCAAGCACTATTCCTATCGGTGATGTTTGGCCCACAAGGCCGCCTCTGGTTCATATGCAAATCTAGGTACACGACGCAAATCGTGACTATCCCTCGCGAGAGATGCTATCAGCTAGCCTTTTTTAAGGCTCTAACAGCACAGTATTAGTCAACGATGCAATGGGTTCTCAGAAAGTAAATAAAGCAAACCGCTCACAATAGCTGCAAAGGGCAGGGTCGTTAGCCAGGTACTCAATATTTTAGAAATGGTCTCCCATTTACCGGAGCGAGTAGCCGTACCAATGCCAAAAATAGACCCGCAAGAAACATGTGTTGTCGAGACAGGCACACCCATATTAGAGGCGATCAATACCAAAAATGCTGTTGTAATGTTTGCCGTAAAGCCCTGCCCAGGGCTGAGGTCTGTGATGCGTTTACTCATAGTTTCGGCCACCTGCCGAGACTGAACAAGGCCACCAAGCGCGATCGCACCCCCTACCAGCCCAATCCCTACCGCAGGGGTCAGTGCCGCCGTTGTTAATAGCAGCGCCGCCACCTTAGGCGTATCATTCACCGCCCGACTAAAACAAACCGCCCCCGCACTCAAATAGTGCATCGCATCCAGGGGCACCTGGGCCTCTATGCCGACCAGCTTGCCCTGATAGCGCTCCACACATTGGCTAGTTTCATCTACGGTCACGGCCAAACCGCTCTGGGTCAGCATCATTGCGCCGTTGGCATCCACCTGCACCGGCTGCAAAGAACCATCAGCAACACACAGGCAGGTCTTTTTTGTAATGCCAGAACGCTCTCGAATTAATCTAAAACCGGTGTACAGCACACCTGCAATCACAATCGCTAGCACAGGGCTAGTCAACATCGGCACCGCAAACTTTGTCATCAGCACCCCCATGCTAATCGGGGCACTTGCGGCGATGCCTGTACCTAGCAATCCACCAATCAGCGCATGGGTCGTAGACGTTGGCATGCCAACATAGGTTGCCAAAAAGATGGTCAGCGCCGCGCCTAGACCAACAGATATAGCGAACGCGGGTGAACTGGCCAAAGCATCGGGGACCAACCCCTTCCCTGAAAATGTCTTGACTAACTTTTGCGCAAACAAAACAGAGACAATACTGCCCGCAAACGTGGTACCTGTCGCCCACCAAAGCGCGCCTCTAAAAGTTGTTGTATCACTGCCATATAGGGTTGCCACCCCCTTAAAGTTGTCGTTTGCACCATTCCCGTAAGCCAACCACAGCGCTGCCAACACAGTCAGTACCGTTAGATACATGCACAAAAATCCTTCTCATTTTTAATGATGCCTGTCAGCGTAAACCTGACAGGCTCATAGATTATGAGACGGTTATGAGACGGTTATGAAATTATTAAGGTAGTCTTCAGCGAATTTGGACCCACACCTGAGAGATAGAAGCATTCTCGAAGAAGGCGGGCGTCTGATTGAAGCTACCGTCACGCTTATAGCGGTTCTCACTTGAGTGAGGTACAGTAGCAGCGGTAAGCAAACCAGTGC
>CALDSK010000200.1 GCA_937911865.1 uncultured Synechococcus sp. | reverse complement strand
ACAATGGTCAGAATCTCAACATCCTGGGCTCCAATCAGCTTTTAACTCACAGAACTTGAGTGGTGAGGCCCGAAACTGCCTGCAGGCCCAATTTTGGGCAGCTGCCACAACAGAAGACAAAAACCTGAAGAATGGGAAAATTCGGCAAATGTCATAGATTTTTTAGAAAGCACCACTTCGCTTCAACCCCCGTTTTGGTACATAGAAAATATCAAGGCTTTTGATCAGTTTAATGACAAAAAATTTCTCATTTATTATGAAGATATGATTTCGAATCCCATCCAAACTTTTGGGCAATTTATTGATTTTCTTGGAATAAGTTACAGTGATGAAAAACTGAAGGAATTTGAGAGCAACCTTGCTTTTCACAGAAAGGCATCTGTTGGGCTTTATGAGACAAATCAAGAATCTTTGACAGGCGGTGAAGCTGGCAAACTCTTACATCATTCTAGGAAGTTGAGTTCGAGCGAGAGAGTTGGGTTTGATGAGTACTACAGGGATAACCACTTGCATTTATATCGAAAGTATTTAAAAAGATATAGCGAATAACTGAGGGCGCATACATAGATTTTTTCTAAGTTGCGAAAGCTTTGAAGATTGGCGTCACTCAGTTTCAAGGAACATTGTATTTGATTTCTTTCCCCTAATATTGGTAATGGCAAAGACATGTTGAAGATTAATTTAAAGGCTGTTTCAAAATCTCTTTTGAATACTGTAGGGAAAATGTTTGGAAAGTGTTAGTTCTGCCCAAAAAATTGTTAGTAACCTTCAGACGTCTTGCAGAATTTTCTCGTTTACGCTCACTTACGCATTCACTTATGGGGGTCTGAATTTATAGACTATAGTTATGTACGATTATTTCAAAAAACTTCTGTTTATCTTGCCAGCAAAGAGATCTTCTCTCTTTTATATGGCCTTACTCTTTCTGATGACCTCTATTGTTGAGGTTATTGGAATTGGTATTGTTGGTCCTTTTATCGCCCTTGCCACGAACCCATCATTTATTGATAAATATTCTGCTCTTTCTTGGGCATTTACTCATTCACCATTTACTGATGAGAATTATTTTCTTGCCATTCTTGGTGTTTTAGTGGCAGTAGCGGTTTGTTTCAAAGCCTTTGTTTCCTGGTTCACACAGGCAAGCATCGTTCGCTTTAGTGACAAGCAGCAGCGTTTGATAATTGTTAGGCTTGTCCGGGAGTATTTGTTCGCTCCGTACGTTTACCATACTTTAAAGAATAGCTCCTCTATTGTTGATAGCGTGATAGAGATCGCTAGTACTTTTACGATGTCCGTGCTGAGCCCATTGTTATCGACAATATCTAATATATTGGTTGCGTCGGCTCTTCTCATCCTACTGTATGTAACTAGTCCGTCTACCATACTAATATTGCTTCTAACGTTAACGCCAGTGTTTTTATTTTTTAATTCTTTCAAAGCTAAGGTTAAGCGCTGGGGAAAGCAAGTTCGTACTAGTAAAGAGAGCATTATAAGAACTATAAATCACTCTTTTGGTGGTATCAAAGAGACCAAGATTATCGGGTGTGAAAGTTTCTTTGAGCATCAAGTTGAGTTGCAGGCAGTAAAGTTGGAGCATGCTCACGGCGATTTTGCAGCCTTTAAAATGCTTCCGCGTTTTGTTGTGGAAGCGGTTATGGTAACGGTCATCTTAAGCATTGTATCTGTGTCTTTGTTACTGAGTAATGGGGCTGTTGAAAATCTCACATCAGTTCTAGGTATATATGCTTTAGCATCAATTCGGATGCTGCCTGCCATTAGTAATTCTATTGCAGGTGTTAATCAACTGCGAAATACTAGTTACACTGTCAATCAAATTTACACTGAGTTACGTGGACTTGAAGAAACTACGAGCGATCTCAATCCATCGGGATCTCAAACTACGGCCCAATCAAAGATGCAGTATGATCGACAAGTTGATTTGAAAGACTTAGTTTATCGGTATCCGAGCGCGAGTGAGGACTCTTTGAAAGGTGTTTCACTTACGCTGAATAAAGGAGAATCGATTGCTTTTATTGGTAAATCGGGAGCAGGCAAGACTACGCTAGTGGATATTATTTTGGGTCTTTTGGAGCCTCAATTTGGAGATTTATTAGTCGACGGTCATTCAATCTTTCAAGACAGGCGCGGTTGGCAGAATCTGGTTGGCTATATTCCTCAGTCCATCTTTTTGATGGATGAGACTTTAGAACGTAATATTGCTTTCGGCGTTCCTGATCACCTTATAGATTCTGAACGGATGATGAGAGCGATCGCTGCAGCTCAGTTAAAGGAAGTAGTTGATGGTCTACCAGAAGGCATTCACACAAAAGTTGGCGAGCGTGGTGTGCTTCTGTCAGGTGGACAAAGACAACGAGTTGGAATTGCTCGCGCTCTTTATCATGAGCGTGAGATTTTGATATTGGATGAAGCTACTGCGGCTTTAGATAATGAAACTGAGAGATTAGTTACAGAATCAATAAAAGAACTTAGCGGCAAGAAGACCATAATAACGATTGCTCACCGTTTATCAACAATAAAACACTGTGATCGCATATACTTACTGGAGCGCGGGAGTATTGTAAAGTCTGGTTCTTATCATGAAGTTGTTTGTGACACTACTCTTGCTTGAGATAGCTTTATGTCTGTACTGGATAGTTAAAAATATGCAAAGCGCATAGACCTTTCCTATTTTAATCGGCAAAGTTTAAGTTATTTATTTATGCGGAAGCAATATAGAAGCAGTTGCAATGTTTGATGAATTGGATCAGCTATCCTCACCTTTTTTGAGGGATTTCAGATAATTAATATTGAAACGCTTGCAAGCACTTTAGAACCTGATGGGATAATATCTGGCTATTCGTTAGATAGTCGTTTCATTAGCTCTAAACCTGTACTTCACGCAAAATGATAGAAGCTATATTTTTACGGAGGAATATATTTCTTGCTAAATGTTTTAAGGAACTTGCAACTGTTAGACCTTTTTGAAACAGTTAGGTCGACTTATTTACGAATATGTGAGAACTTCCTAGGCCAAGATTCAGCTCACTCATTCGCTTTTGTTAAGCCGCTTTCGTTAGATCTGATTTTTATTTCCGAAGGCTTCATTTCTCTTTAGAGATTCGCAATATAGAATGTTGTCGAGTAAGCTAAGAACACAAAGTGAGTTTCCTTTATTGCTTATTAAGCCTATAACAGAGGACCTAACCCTATGATTTCTATGTTGGTTGATAAGCTAAATTTACTTTATCTGGTTGAGCCTAATACTTTCGTAAGGAGGCTTAATGTTAAGCTAAAGCGGGATTGGAATAATGAGAAATGGGCCGAAAAGCGATTTATTGTCAACCATGACTATAAGTTCATTTACTGTCCTATTTTCAAGAATGCGTCGACAAGTATGTTGTCAGCCATCTTGTCTATCAGTAATTGTCGACAGAAAGAGAAACTGTTGAGTGGATCAGAGGTGACTGTTCGTCTGTATGTCGATTTAAACTATAGTTTGGCGAGTTATTCCTATGAAGCTGCCCAGAAGTTTATTGAAGGTGATTATTTCAGGTTTGTAATCGTCAGGAACCCTTGGGCGAGAATCGCTTCAGCTTACTGCAATTTCTTCGTAAGATTATTGCAAAAAGGTATTGTTTCTGAATTTGCAAAGGATGTGTCAGGTTTTGTTGCTGACAATATTGGGACATCAGATGGTGCTCGTCATGTCACTTTTGAGCAATTGGTTGAATATGTATGTGCCACAGAAGATAGTCAGCTGAACAAACATTGTCTTCCTCAATACTTATTTATGGGCGACACGAAATTTGACTATATCGTTCGTATGGAAAACCTGGATGAAGGCTTAAAATATGTTTGCAACACACTGAACTTACCCCTAAAGCTTCCTGAGATAAACAAGACGAGGTACGACTCAAGTAAATTCAATGATGAGTACTATCGTTTTTCTAGTATGCCTGCATGTGAGCTTGCGAGTTTTTCAAACGGGTTACCTGATTATCGAGCGTTTTACAATCCTCGGTTAATTGACATGATTGGTGATCGATATGCGAAAAGCATCCAGTTATTTAATTACGATTTCGTGTAGTTAATACTTTGTTCTATTCATTTCCTAAATACCACTTGGGTGTCATGAATCTTTGCGTTTTCTGTGCAGTAATCAACTTTTATAGAGCTTAAGGTGTGTTCTTATTTTAACGACTTATTAGACTCAACCACATGTACGTGAAAAACCTAATGCATAAATAAAATCGACTCTTACCTTAAGGAGTTTGCCATGTCAACAATGCCTAATTTTCTCATTATCGGTGCTGCTAAAGGTGGGACGACGTCTTTGTATCACTATCTTAGCCAGCACCCGCAGATATACATGAGCACGGTTAAAGAACCTCGTTTTTTTGCGCTGGAAGGTGAAGAGTTAAACTTTAATAATCCCGATCAGGGCATTAATAGAGATTCCATTACACAACTGAGAGAATATCAAGACCTATTTAAAGATGTGAAAGATGAAATAGCTATCGGAGAGGCATCTCCGCTTTATCTTTACAGTGCTAAAGCTGCTGATCGCATTAGGCACTATATTCCAGATGTTAAGTTGATTGCGATTTTACGGGATCCATCGGAAAGAGCTTATTCATGCTACACGCATCTGGTGCGAGAGAATTATGAATCTCTATCCTTTGAGGAAGGACTGTGCGAAGAGTTTAAGCGAATTCAGGACAACTGGGCACATCTCTGGCATTATCGTCAGGGTGGCTATTATTATTCTCAGCTCAAACCGTACTTTGAGAAATTCAGTCGTGATAACATCAGAATTTATAGGTTTGAGGACTTGAATAACGACTCAATGTCTGTTGTTTGGGATATCTACCAATTTTTAGGTGTTGATGATGCATTCATTCCTGACTTGACTCGGATGAACGTATCAGGAAAGCCAAAGATCAAAGCGTTGCAAACTTTGTTGGGAACTGGTAATACTACTCGGTCTCTCATAAAGCGAATCTTACCTACAGAGTTTCGTAAAGATATCGCTCGTCGGTTACGTTCCTGGAATCTAAAGCAAAAGGGCGAAATGCCTGCTGATATCCGAGAAAAGTTGATTCATGACTATCGTGAGGATATTTTACAACTGCAAGAGCTTATTAACACGGATCTTTCAGCTTGGTTAGAGTAATGCGATTTGTTGATAAATGGGTATTTCAGTTGGCGTAAGTTACATCGATTTTCCTTCTGTTATTGATAAATACTTGATTTATGTAGAGATGATGTCACCCATGCTAATCCCTCAGGACAGGCTGAATATTACTAATGAGTTATAAGAGTTTTTCAGACAAAACCATCTATTTTTATTGTATTTCACCTGAGTCAGTGCACAACGCAGCCTACCATCACCTAGCTATTTGCATTGCCGAAGGATTGAAAGAACTGGGAATTAAATTTTACTCAAATATCAACTATTGGCGCTTGTCACTCAGTGACGATGAATTTTTATTCCAACATGATCCCAATGTGGGGCCGGATGATTGTTCGGTCGTCGTTGTCAGTATGCAGTGGTTTGCCCGACAACAGCCTTTTCCACACCACCTGTTTAAGAGGTCACGAACTTATTCAACAGTCTATCTTGATCGAGAAGATGGTCTAGAAACGATGTCTTGGCAACCCGACTTTAAGAAATTTGATTTCATCCTAAAGACCCACTATTCTCAAAAACATAGTTATCCATTTAATGCCTATCCATGGGCTTTTGGTATAACGAACCGAATAACAAGAGAGGCTGCACGAGCCACGTTGGATTTCGGTGATCGAGATGCAAAAATTTTGCTCAATTTTAGAGATAAGAGAAACCCTCACACGGTAAGAAGAAATGTCTATAGGAATTTCGGCCCAAAGTTCTCAAACTCCTTTGCGGTCGATAGAACTATCGATACACTTAATACTCCTCCTCCTGGCGAATTGGAACATTTATTTTGGTTTCAAACGGGAAAGCGTCATAATCCAAACTACTATAATCGACTTGGACAGTCACAAGCCTGTGCCTGCTTTGGAGGATATTTTGTTAGTCCTTGGCCACGAGATAAAGGTAATAGGTTAAGTTTCTTGCAGGAACGAATTATTGCTAAATTGAATTTGACGACACGTTTTATTAGTCAATGGGACAGTTGGAGATTATGGGAATCTTTTGCGTCTGAATGTGTAACTTTTCATTTGGACTTTGAACGCTATGGTCTCACGTTACCAGTGATGCCTGAAAACTGGAAACATTATGTTGGCGTGGACTTGCAACGCCCAGAAGAAGCGATTGAAAAATTCGTTGAGCGTATTGAATCGTTGGGTGAGATTGGAAGAAGTGGAAAGGAATGGGCATATAAGCATTACAGTCCTGTACCCACAGCGAAAAGATTCTTGGAGTTGACTTGTGCTTAGACTCAGTCTTCACAAGCGAAAATGAATAACAATTTAAAATCTTTATTGCTAATGGCTTCTCTGCTAGATTATTTTTAAAGCGAAAATGTTACAATATTTCATCTGCAATAATACTGTCCTTTGGTGTGTTGATTTAAATGATTTTTGAGTATCGCTAGTAGGAGATATAGTCCTTCTGTCTATGAGAGTCTGTCTATGAGAGATAGTTATATTTAAATCTGATTGATAGATATCGTAATTAAGCCTGAACACTTTTTTCTATTGGTATTTTTTTAGGCTACCTTTTAGCTGGCTTGATATTACTGCTGCTTCTGCTTTTACCGATAATTTCATGTCATATGAACAAAAATCCTAGTGTAAGTGTCATTATCAATAACTTTAACTATGCACAATTCGTGGGATATGCAATCGATAGTGCATTGAATCAAACTTATGAACCGATTGAAATACTTGTTGTTGATGATGGTTCGACAGATGATTCTCGTGATGTTATCGCTAGGTATGGCGATCTCGTCCACGCCATTTTTCAACCAAATGGAAAGCAGGCTGCCGCTCTAAACACAGGATTTTCTGCGAGTCAGGGCGAAATCATCTTGTTTTTAGACGCAGACGATTTTCTGATGCCTTCAGCAGTGGAGAAGATTGTTGCGGCTTTTCAGGCAGGTGTGGGTAAAGTGCACTTTCGCTTACAAGTAGTTGATGGTCAGAATGAACCGCTGGGATATTCAATTCCCTCTGAGGGGATGCGATTGGCTACAGGCGAAATTTGGCGCAAGCTGTTACAGACCAGCAGCTATGTCAGCTCACCGATGAGTGGGAACGCCTATCGGCGCGATACGCTCGTTCCTGTGTTTCCTATTCCCGACGACTATAAGACCACTGCCGATGATTATTTGATGATTTCAACGCCCTTTTATGCCGGCGAGTTGGCAAGTGTGAATGAACCCATTGGTGCCTACCGGGTTCATACCAACAATCAATGGGCGTTGACGGCAGTTTCGGGAAGTCGATTTCGTCGATTTGTGAAACATGACTTGCAGAACTACATGCTACTGCAACAGCGGGCAAAAGCACTCCAATTGGATGTGCCAGTTGATCTTGAACGGCGATCGCTGGGGCGGATTTGGTCTCGCCTGGCATCACTGCGGCTAGAACCGCAAGATCATCCGGTACCTTCAGACCAAGTGACACAGCTTGTTGGTTGGGGACTCACCGCTCTTTGGCAATATTCCAGCCATAACTTACCTAAACGTATTATGTATAGCCTGCTATTTTTGTGGGTCGGTTTTATGCCCATTCCTTTAGCAAAGCAAGGCATTACCTATTTGTATGCGCCCCATTTGCGCCCCAAGCTCGTGGATTCTACCTTAAAGCGGCTCCGGGCCGTCATTAGCTAGAAATTGCTCAGTCGTTAATTGTGCCCCTTAGTTTGGGAGTCCTTCATGCGTGTCGCTATTCTTCGTAGAGCCCCAAAAGCCTCGGTTAGCATGGATGTCTATGCTGATCGATTGGTACAGGGGCTTAAAACTGTTCGTCCTAACTGGATCATCACAGAATACTATCCCCAGTTTCCATCAAGGTCATTTGCTCCAAGCAAAATGCTGGCAGGTATCCAAAAATACTATGAACGCTATTGGCGCTATCCTAATCGTCTAAAACGCGTAGATGCCGATATTTTTCACATTATTGATCATACTGACGGGGATCTGAGCCGATGGTTAGGTCGATCACACAATGCCACCGTCGTCACCTGTCACGATCTGATTAATCTGATCAAACCAGAAACCTTTAAGGGGCGGGCGAAGTTCCCACTGATTAGCATGACCGCCTGGCGTTGGGGCGTCGAAAGTATGCGACAGGCTGACCATGTCATTACGGTCTCAACACACACAAAACAAGATGTGGCTGAGCATCTACAAATTGCATCAACTGCCATTACCGTGGTTCCCAATGCCGTTGATAAAGGGTTTCACCGATTATCTGTTGAAGCTATTCAAACTGTGCGAGATCGCTACGGCCTGACGCCTAAGACCTTCTGCTTGCTTAATGTGGGTTCCAATAATGCCCGCAAAAACATTTCGGGTATTCTGGCAGCGATTGCGATGGCAAAACACCAGGGCCTGCCAGTGCATTTCTGGAAAGCCGGCGCGGACTTTACCGATGAGCAAACTCAATTTATTCAGACGAATGACCTGGCTGACTGCGTTAAGTATGTCGGTAAACCAAATGAGCCAGCTTTGATTGAACTATATAACGCTGCCGATTGTTTGATAGCTCCATCCTTATATGAGGGATTTGGCCTGACCATTTTAGAGGCGATGGCTTGTGGCACCCCTGTCATTACCGCCACCACGTCGGCGATGCCAGAGGTGGCGGGCGACGCTGCTATCCTGGTCGATCCGACCGATCAGGCGGCGATCGCGAATGCTATTCAACAACTTTATACCTATCCTGAACAGCGTCAGATGCTGGTTCAAAAGGGACTGGAGCGAGTTCAGCAATTCACCTGGGAAAAGACAGCCCAAGCCGTAGCCAGTGTCTACGAGCAAACGCTAGCCGCCCAATCGCCTTCGACTCAGCCTGCTTCTGTGTTTGAAATGCCGTCCCAGTCTGATAGTCCCTCTCCATCGATTTCTTCAGGTGACAGAGCATGAGTTATCAAATTCAAGACATTCTCCGGTTACATGGTCGCGATGCCGTATTTGCGACCCGATACTGGCGCGGCAAGCTATACGACCAACTTCGGGGCAAGGTCAGTAAATCGCTAGTCATTTGCAATTCTTACCCCAAAAGTGGCACCCACTTGCTATATCAAATCCTGTATTCCATTCCAGGCTTGCAAAAATGGGACGACATCGTCTCAGTTCAAGCCTTATGCGGCGTGATGAATACAGTTTCCCATGTCCGCTGGAAAGTCGGGGCAGCACCAGACGGCTCAATTATTAGGAGCCACCTTATGTATTCAGATGAAATTCGCAATGTTCTCAGAGAGTTCAATTGTAAGGTGCTCTTTATCTATCGTGATTTGCGCGATGTCGCTGTGTCCCACGCTCGCTGGATCACCAAAGAAGAGCGGATCTTCCTGCATGATATCTATACGGACTATCCTGGTTTTGATGAGCAACTCATGAGCTCGATCAAGGGCGTTCCCATTGGGACTCCGTTTGGCTCAAATGTGTCACAGCCTGACATTGGGACGGATTTCTCTCGATGGCAGGGCTGGGTAACCGATCCCGACACCTATGCCGTGAAATTTGAAGACCTTGTCGGTGAGCGGGGAGGCGGCTCAGAAGATAAGCGGCTCCATATCGTGGAACAAATTTTAGATCACTTGGAAATTAATCTCTCTTCCCAAGAAGTTCATAAAAAGTTTGCTTCCACCGCATTGAACCCAGAAGAATCTCATACCTTTAAGAAGGGTGGGAAAGGCAGCATTGGTGGCTGGAAAGCCACTTTCAAAGAAGCTCATAAAGAAGCCTTTAAGGTACTGGCTGGGCAAACGCTTATTGATCTGGGATATGAACAAAATTTCAATTGGTAATTATCTTTCTTTAATTGTGATGTACAGCACGACCTGGAGATCAAAGTTATAGAGGCTGTTTTTATGGTTCAGTGTGAGCTTAGGTTTAAACTTCCTGCGGTATTTATTGGTAGCTCAGGAAGCTCAGGAACAACCCTGTTAGCCTCTATTTTGAATGCGAGTGGACAGATTTACATTCCCTACGAGAGTGATTTCGGAGCTCGTGCTTATCCTCATTATCAAGCTAAGACAAGCTTTACAGACGGCGACTATCGGGATCTCTTCAGAATCTTTAAGCTAGCCAAGAAGAAAGATGGTTGGGATCTGTCAGAAGACCAAGTTGTGTCTCATCTCAAGAAGCGATCACCCCAATCATTTATTGATGTTAGCGCAGCCGTTTACGAGATCTTTTTTCTCCCCTATAGGCTTTTTTATATTTCTTTGCGAGACAGTTTAATCATCTAAAATACAACAGGCGCGATCGCAAAATATAAGAGCAAGCAAAGCAAGTAAATTCGTCTACTTGATCTGACTACAAGACAAATAAAATCCCAAAGAAGAACATCATAAGAAAAATACGGAGCATTATGGAGACTGATAAATTTCGCTTAGGGGTTGTGTTTACTCACCCAACCCAGCATCATGGACCACTCTGGAGAAAGCTCGCTGAGCAATCTGGCGTATCTCTGAAAGTTCTTTATTTATCGAGTGAAAATCAAAACAGTGGCGACCCCTATTTGGGAGAAGCAGCAAAAGCTTGGGATGTCGATCTCACGGGCGGTTATGACTATGAGTATCTAAAGAACTTAAGGGGAAAAGTTCCAACGAAACGGACAAACACTGTTATCAGTCCTGGGTTACTTAGTCGCCTAACGCCTCAAAATTTCGATGCTATTTTTATGCAGAGTTTCGTTAACTACTCTTATCGGCTGACGGCCATGCTCTGTAAGCTGCGGGGTATTCCACTCATCATGCATAATGACGCCAGCATGATGTCAGACCAGCGCTACAGTCGAGAGCGATTAGTCGCCATGGCCCTGCGGTATCACAGGATGAATGGCTTGGCAGATTATTGGATTGCTTGCGG
>CALDSK010000199.1 GCA_937911865.1 uncultured Synechococcus sp. | reverse complement strand
CACCTTCAGGGATCTCTCCATCCGCCTGAATCGTAAAGGTAACGCTGGATACGCCGCCTGCCTCTACATGCTCGACTACCGCATTGGTGAAGTTGCCATCGCCGTCGGTGGTGGTGGGATTTGCAGTTAGAGACAGCGTGGGCGGGTTGGTGACATCGGAGTTGCTGACTGGTGGGGTGGGCGTGCCTGTTTTACGCGGATTGTCTTCGGTGAGTAGGTTAATTTCTATGCTGTAGTCACCAAAGATGGCGCGGTTGCCGTTGCCGGAACCAGGGTCGTTTGGATCATAAAAAGGAGCGACTTCATCCCAAAAGTTTTGCACTTGGCCATCGTCACCAACCGCAATAAAGTAAGAGCCGTCTGCTGGTGCGGTAAATTCGTCGTAGCTGTCGGTTTCGTTGACATCAAACGGGCCAGTCCCGCCAAATAGCTTATCGGGCGCTGCCGCTGGATCGAACCCAGTGTTGATGTAGTCTTGGAGTGGGTTGCCTTCAGCGTCAAAAACAAGGGCATTGATGGCAAAGCCCACGCCAAATTCGTCTACATTGGTGTCAAAGTCGAAGGTTTCAATGGTGATGGTATCCCCAGCCGTTAAATCGACTTTGTAGACATCGACGTCCTCGCTGTGGTCGATGTAGGTGTAGGTGCCATCTTCATTGAGGTAGCGGTTGCCAATGTCGAAGTAGACTGCGTCGGTGCCGAAAAAGGTGGGATTTTCGGGGCTGATTTGGGTTTCTGTGGCATTGGCAATATCATTATTCGGCTCATTAATCACACCCCGAGGAATATCCAAACGGGTATCCACCAAGCTAAAGCTGCCGCCGCTGTAGTCAGCAATAATCTCGTATCCATCGCCTGCGGCCAAATTAAAGCTTGCGGTTTCTCCTGTTTCACTTTCACCATCGTCAGCAATCGGAAGATTCACGAGCGTGGTGTATTCCGTCATCCGCAGATCAAAGCCGCCCTCTCGAACCGCCGCAATCTCGCCACCTTCAACAGAAATGCCGTCTAGGTCAAACTCACTCAGGTCAGGCGCATCCACCGAAACAACAAGGCCACCTTCAGGAATCACCCCATCGGTCACATTAAAGGCGTGGGCGCTGACGGTGCCCTCGTCTTCAATCAAATAGCCTGGGCCAGTAAACAGACTGACCTGGGGCACTCCGGAGCCAGACGGTGGCGGTGCTCCCGGCAGCTGGGTGGCATCGTCGGCAAAGAGCACAACGCTAGTGGCCGCTGCCTCATCAATGGTGTAATTGCTTAGCGTAGGCAGCGGACCTTCCGCATCCCGATCTACCTGGTCTTCTGTCAGGAGCGAGAAGGTCGCTTCGACTAACCCGTCAAAGGTGTCAGGCAAGAATGTATCGGGTTCAGAATTATCAAAAACACTCAGCGTTGCCGTCCCAAAGGTGGCTCCTTCATCAATTGTGGCAACAAATCCTGAGCTGTCGCGGTTGGGCAGAATACTGCCAAAATCGATATTCTCGGTGACGGGATTGAAAGCAAACGCGGGTAAATCTAGCCGATTGAGCATTTGCTCAACGCCTGCGTCAACAAACAGGGTCAACCCGCCCGCTGGAGCAGGTTCGTCTAAATCAAAGCGAAAGGTAATGGCTGTACCCTGAGTTTCTACTAGGGCATTGAGATCACCGTCGAAGGTGGTTGAAGTAGAGAGGCTAACTTGCATAGGTTTTGTGGTTGAAAGGAACGGTACGCTAGCGGGTGCTATGCGCTGTTGGGTGGACTGCTCGTAGTCGTAGGCAAAGCTAAGGAGTAAGGCTTCGCTGAAAGGCTCCCCGGAAAATTCCAGGCCGACAGGAAGCCCCGCTGAGGTCATCCCAGCGGGGACGACAATCCCTGGCAGTCCTGTGATGGAAGAAAAGGGATTGTCAGAGTCTGGCGACAGTTCGCCCAGAAAAGGGGCGGGCAGGGTCTTCATCGGATAGACCAGCGCGTCTAAATCGAATTCTTCGAGCAGATCAACGGTGGCCTCCTGCAAAAATTCTCGCTGCGATAGGCGCTCTAGATACGCTGGATTCTCTTCAAATGACGAGCTAAACCCTTGAGACAGCCCAAAGATTAGGCTAGTGCGGGGCAGCAGCCTACCGTCGTCAAGAATCTCCTGTAAATTTTGGACTGGAGCGCTAGAGTTAGGACTCTGGCCAAGACTCTCAAGATAATTGTTGACGGCAAACTCTGTTTCAAACAGATTTAGCCGAGCATTGTCGAGCAGACTAAAGAGATCAACGTCTAGGCTGACGTCATCAACAATCACCGCCCCTTCTGCGGCCAGATCGTCAATAGCCTGCTCGATGATAGCCAGCGATTCTGCATGAGGCTCACCTGTGCGAAACAGATCTCGAAAGACGCCAATACGTGCCCCCTCTAGCGCTTGATCGCTGAGGAGACTGGTGTAGCCTGCCGCTGGAATGTTGCCCTCGCTCTCAGCGGTGATAGGGTCACTGTCGTCGAATCCGGCGATTACATCGAGTGCGATCGCCGCATCTTCCACCGTCCTGGCAATCGGGCCAATCCGATCAAGGGTAAAAGAAATTGGCACGGTGCCATCGCGGCTCACCAGTCCGGCAGTGGGTGCAATTCCCACCAGACTGTTGTTGGCAGCAGGATTGCGAATAGAAACCCCGGTTTCTGTCCCCAATCCCAAAACGGCAAAATTAGCCGTAACCGCCGCCGCCGTGCCGCCGCTGGAGCCCCCCGGCGCACGGGTAAAGTCGTAGGGGTTGAGGGTTTGGCCCCCGAGGGCGCTCACGCCTTGGACATTGCGAGCAAACTCATCTAGGTTTGTTTTACCGAGAATAATCGCTCCTGCCTCCCGCAGTTCTTGCACCACATAGGCATCGTTTGGCGGCAGGGAGTTTTCTAAAACAAATGCGCCTGCCGTCGTCGGTAAATCGGCGGTGTCAATGTTGTCTTTGATTAAAACTGGGATGCCGTGAAGCGGGCTTCTGGGGCCTTGCTGCTGGCGTTCTTGGTCGAGTGCGATCGCCGTCTCTATCGCATCAGGATTAAGCGCAATAATACTGTTGAGCGCAGGCCCGCTCTCATCGTAGGCTGCAATGCGATCAAGATAAAGCTGCACCAGCTGTTCAGACGTTAACAGCCCAGCCTCAAAGGCTTGATTAATCTCAGCAACGGTGGCTTCTTCAACCTGAAACATAACGACTCTCCCAGTAATTGCCCAAAATCAAACAAGCTGGACGCGAGTTAGACCTCACTTCCAGCGATAGTCGTAACCTAAATGAGTGCTAGCGCCTCCTCTGGATTTGACACATCTACAACAATCTCAAAGCTGCTCTCGCTCAGCGCCGAGGCTTGAACATTTTGCATAATGGCCAAAACTTCACTACTATCGGCTACACCCAGCAGGGTATTATTACCGTTTTGAGTAATCGTCAAGTCGGCAAAGGTGAGTTCACCTTCAACTAGGCCAATGCGATCTGTTCCTACCTTAAAATCAACAATCGTGTCGGTGCCATCTCCATTGCCAAAGACAAACAGATCGCTGCCGCTGCCGTCAGAGAAATTGTCTCCAACCAGGGTGTCGTTCCCGCTGACGCCCATGATGATATCGTCGCCATCGTCGCCCCAGATAAAGTCATCGCCTGCGTCGCCGCTGAGGATGTCGTTGCCGGATTTGCCGCCAATACGGTCATCGCCGTCCCCACCAAAGATAATGTCATTGCCGCCAGCATCACCGTCTTGAGGAGAGCGATCTTCTAGATCACCGCGCAGCACATCGTCGCCATCGCCACCGAGAATAATGTCATTGCCAAATCCGCCCGCAACCGTGTCGTCGCCAGCCATCGCGTCGATGGTGTTGTCGCTCAGGTTACCGAGTAGCACATCAGCGTCGTCTGTGCCGACAAAATCGTCAGGTGGGGGCGGGCTGTTGCCTTCAGTAAGGGTTGCGGTCAGCTCGTAGTCACCAAAGAAAACGCCGACTTCTGGGAAAATCCAGCCGCTGCCGCTTGCTTCAACCGTTGGATCGTAGCTGCGGTTACCGAGCTGGCTAACCCCAATGTAGTAGGTGCCCGCAGTCTCAGCCGTAAACTCTAGGTAGGGGTCACGAGAGAAGGTCTCGCCAGGCGCTGCGCCATCGTTGTTGGCGGCAAGTTCTTGACCCCCAGCATCAAACAAACGCAGTTCGCTATCGGTCGTTTGGAGACTGTCTTCTAACGCTAGATCGATGGTAGAGGGATTTTGAGCGATCGCAGTATCACCATCTACATCTAGCGCAATTGTTTGCCCCGCTGCCAGCGTCACCGAATAAACATCAACATCCTCGGAGTAGCCAAAGGCCAGCCCTGGAAAGCTGGGCGCGTAGCTAAACAACGAACCGCTGATAGATACGCTTGGGTTTTGTGCACTCAGCGCCAGCGCATTCGTCTCCGATAGCGTATTGTTTTGCTCAATTTCTGCGGCCACACCAGCCACCTGGTCAGGCGTATCCACCACGCTAAAAGTCGCCTCAGTCGCTGCTTGGTTAAGCTCATAACCGTCGCCAGCTTCCAGCGTAAAGCTGGCAATCTCTCCTTCTTCAGGTATGCCATCGTCAGTGATGGGCAACGCAACGGTGGCTGTTCGTTCAGTGATTGTTAGGTCAAAGCTACTTTCGCTAATGTTGGAGATTGTACTGCCAGTAGTGGCCACTGCCTCTAGATCAAAATTTGCCAGTGAAGATGCATTGACCCGCACAGTCAATCCGTCTGCTGGCGGCGGCGCACTCAGGCTAAAAGTCTGAACGCTAACGGTGCCTTCCGATTCAACCAGCGTCGTGCTGGCCGGATCGGCTTCTGTTGAAGCAGCCAAACTCACCTGAATTTGAGACTCAGGGGTGTCTAATATGTTGAAGTCAACGGCATTAGCTTCACCGTTGATGGTGTACCCATCCAACGGCTGAAGAGCAAAGTTCAGCGCCAAAATCCCCTCTTGAACCGTGAGCGGATCGTCAATCACGGTTAGCTCATCAAACACTGAAAGCGTAATTGTGGCGGTTTGTTCCGTAATATTAAAGAAAAAGCCAGAAGAATCACTATTTGGAACAGGGAAATCGCCACCGCTGATTTCAGCTTCTAAGACATCAAACTGGCTGAGCGCGCTGCCAATCACCGGGTCATCTGCGCTATCAACAAAGACTGTGATTCCGTCTACAGGTGGCGGCTCCGAGAGGGTGAAGGTCAAGGTTGTTTCTGTTCCTTCCGATTCAATTAGAGTCGTTTCGCTCGCCGAAACGCTTACCTCCGGCAACGTTTCACCGCCGCCTGTCGTATCAGGGATATCTTCAATTGCATCGTAGTAAGTCACCTCTGTTGTTCCCGCATCAGCCGCGATGTTGTACCCCTCTCCGGGCAACAGCGAGAAAGTTACCGACTCTTCGCCATCGGTTTCAAGCGGCTCAAACTGATCGAGCAATGGCCCTGCACCGAAGAAATTAGCTTGACCAGGGTTCCGATTGGCCGACTCATAATTAACCGTCATTGTCGGCTCTTCAATCCGAAGTCGAATCCCCGTAGGAATACCTTCTTCGTTGTAGTACGCGCCCAGCGACTGTCCGCCGATAGTGCTAGGCAGGTTGGTCTGCCCCAGAAAAGAGACATAGTCGAACAGATTGGCATCACTGTTCAGCACAAACTCAATCCCTTCTTCTGGAATCTCGCCCTCAGCTCGAATCGTAAAGTTAACGCTAGAGACACCGCCCACTTCGACAAACTCAACTACGCCGCTCGTAAAGTTGCCATCGCTATCGACGGTTGAAGAGTTTGCACTCAGTGAGAGCGTCGGCGGTGCGGTGACGCTAGGGTTACTTACCGGAGGCGTTGGCGTTCCTGTTTTACGAGGATTCGCTTCAGTGAGTAAATCAATCTCAATACCGTAGCTGCCGAGCACAATGCCGCTGTCTTCACCCACACCGGGCGTTTCACTATCAAAGGCATAGTTTTCACCGAAGAAATCGAGCCCGGCAGAGATATAGCTCGAAACGCCTACGTAGTAAGTGCCATCTTCCGGGACGGTGACTTCTAAGTAGCCATCGGTTTCGCTTTCATTGACGCTGCCGTCTGGGTTATATGCACCAAAGCTGCCGAAGAGTTTATCAGGCGCAGCGGGGGCAGAGAGTCCGGTGGCGCTGAGGCGATCGCCTTCCGCAGTCAGCAAAGACAGTCCTGTTAACAGACCAAACTGTTGATTGCTCGAACTCATTTCAAAGGTTTCAACCGCAATCGTATCGCCTGCGCTTAGCTCTACCTGATACAGATCAACATCTTCGTTGTAGTCGATATAGGTATAGCTGCCATCTTCGTTGAGATAGCGATTGCCAATATCAAAATAGATAGAATCTGTTGCAGCGAAGGACGGATTTTCAGCGGTAATCCCGGTCTCTGTGGCAACTCCCACAACGTCATTTGGCTCAGTCACCACACCGCGTGGAATATCTGAGCGCGTGTCTACCAGCTCAAACGTGCCGCTGCTGTAGTCTTCAACAATCTCATAGCCATTCCCTGCGGCTAGGCTAAAGCTCGCGGTTTCTCCTACTTCTGCTTCACCATCGTCGGCAACTTCCAAATTTACCAGCGTCGTATACTCCGTCATCCGCAGGTCAAATCCACCCTCACGAACCGCCGAAATTTCTCCCCCTTTTACCGAAACACTATCAAGGTCAAACTCACTCAAGTTTGGCGCATCCACCGAAACAACAAGCCCGCCTTCCGGAATCGTGCCATTCGTCACCAAAAATGCATGGGCACTCACCGTCCCCTCATCTTCAATCAAATAGTCCGGCCCGGTAAACAAACTCACCTGTAGCGCATCCGACATCGGCGGTTCGGTTGGCGGTTCTGTTGGTGGCTCGGTTGGTGGCATGTCAGTAAGCTGACTCGCCTCATCCGCAAAAATAATCGTACTGCTCGCTCCTTCTGGATCAATTGTATAGTCGCCCACCTCCGTAATATCATTCTGGTCTGCTGGGTCTACCTCGTCCTGCGTCCTCAGCGACAGCGCCGCTTCCACTAGTCCGTCAAATGTCTCGGGTAAAAAGGTGTCTGGCTCCGGATTATCGAACACGTTAATGGTAAAAGTGCCAAAGGTTGCACCCTCCTCAATCGTCAGGGCAATGCCTGAATTGTCGAAGTTGGTGACAAAGCTGCTTGGATCAACGTTCTCCACCGTAGGACTAGCCGCAAACCCTGACAAATCGAGCCGATTGATGATTTGTTCTACCTCGCTATCGACATACACCTTCAGTCCACCAACGGGGGCAGGTTCATCCAGGTCGAAGCGTACGGTCAGGGCCGTGCCTTTGTCTTCGATGAGGGCATTGAGGTCGCCGCCAAAGTTAGTAGAGGTGGATAGAGATACTTGGGGCATGAGGGTGTCCTTAAGACTGAGTTTAATTACGAGGACGATTAGAAACTGCGTACGTGAAAGACGCCGACGTTGCTGAATAGTTCTATTAGATAAGAAAGCAGGGATACAGCTCGCTGACTTTCTTCAACACATCAGCGGCTCAGGCAGCAGCTTACAAAGTTGGCGCTGTCTACCGCTATTTATATTCTTTACACGTACTGACTACACCTTGATTCCAGGTCTTTGACTGGCTTTTTGATTGCCCCGATAAGAGCGCATCAACCACAGGTACGTCAACTAGCGCAGCCCTGCATTAGCTGGATTCGGCACGTTCGTATAGAGGGTTACGGAACAGTACCTTTATGTCAAAAGTTAGAAGCTGATTAATTGAGAACAAGTACCAACAAGGACTCTCATAATCTTACAACGCAAACGTACGCACAGAAGGGCTTAGCTTCATAAAACTAACTAAAAGAAAGCCGATGACCATAGGCTTCGAGCCTCTCTGGCTTATTTTTCCGCGCTTCTTAATTTATTAAGCTGAAATAAATCAATGGATTCTTTATGTAGCCTACGAAACCAGCACCTTTATAAGTCAGACATTCATTAAGTCATTTCACTAAACGTTTTATTGATATTCATTCCTGTCTATATCTTTAGAATGAGACTGATGTGCAATGTTTCGGCAAGGAAGCTTGTGGCGTTTGACTCAGCACCCGTGGCAGTACTTCTCGATAAATCGGATTCGCAGCCACCAGTCCGCCCTGAGAGCTGAGACGGCAAAGCTCCATTGCGCATTGCGCCAGGATTGCAGGATAGTCTGCTCTGCCCCGGCTAAATCACGCGAAAAGGCCGCGCCGACTTCGACGGAGAGCATGACTGCTGTGTACCGTCCGCCGGCGGCGAGCTGCTTTGCCAAGGCCAGCATAGCCGTGGTTTTTCCCGTTTGCCGAGGTGCGTGAAGGATAAAATACCCCTGTTGTGCAATTAGGTGCTCCAGGTTGGGCAGCCGTGACAGCGGCGGCAGCATGTAGTGAATATCGGCCTTGCAGGGGCCAGCGGTGTTGAATCATTTGGACACAGGAGCGGTCGCACGATTACTTTCTTCTCTTAATCGGTGCGGTGTATTTGTCGTTGACCAAAGCTTCCTAATAAAAAATCCAGCCGCGCTTCTGAAGAAAGAAGCACAGCCAGACTAATGGTTTAAGTTTGCCAGATTCAAGTTTGCCAGATTAGATAATCGCCAGTGCTTCCTCCACAGTCGAGATATCAGCAACCGTCTCGAAGCTGTTTTCACTCAGCGCTGAGGCTTGAACATTGTTCAATATTGCAAGTGTCTCACCTGTGCTAATGACACCCAGCAGCGTATTGTTGCCGTCTTGGGTGAGGATGAGGTCAGCAAACAACAACTCACCTTCGACGAGACCAATGCGATCGCTCCCCGCTTCAAAGTCAACAATGGTATCAGTGCCGTCGCCATTGTCAAACACGAACAGATCGCTGCCGCTACCGCCAGAGAAGTTGTCGCCGACCAAGGTGTCATTGGCAATGACGCCCATGATGATGTCGTCACCGTCGTCGCCCCAAATGAAGTCATTGCCTGCGTCGCCGCTGAGGATGTCGTTGTCTGATTTTCCTCCGATGCGATCGCTTTCTTCATCGCCAAAGATGATGTCATTACCACCTATCTTATCGTCTTGAGGATCGCGGCTATTAGCATCACCCCGAAGCGCATCATCACCATCGCCACCCATAATAATGTCGTCGCCCACTTTACCTGCAACTGTATCGTCGCCGCCGAGTGCATCGATCCTATCGTCAGTTGCATCATCGACAAGCGTATCGGCCGCATCAATTATCCTATTTCTTAAGCATGTGTCTTGCGGTAGTGTGGCAACCGTGATGTGACAAAAAGCACTGCCCACTGTAAAAGCGAGTAGAATTAGAGGATGAATCCCGTTGAAATTTCGGCTCAGTTAAGAAAACCCTCCGGCACGAACGCGACAGCAATGGGTGAGCGGATGACTCGTTCCAATGCAAATGTCATTGCTGCCTGTATTGAGCTGCTTCAAATTGCAGCCGATGATAACGTCCTAGAGATTGGGCCAGGTAGTGGCGCGCATATTTCATCAGTGGTCAGCGCTGCTGATAATGTCCGCTACGTTGGAATTGACTGGTCGGCGGCTATGGTTGCCGATGCAAGAAAGAACAATCAATCTCTGATTGAACAAGGTGTAGTTACCTGCTGCGAAGGCAATGCCATTGCTACACAGTTTAACGCTAGCTACTTCGATAAGGTCTTTTCTGTCAATACGATTTACTTTTGGGAAAATCCACAGCAACAGCTAGGAGAAATCAGTCGCATTTTAAGGCCAGACGGAATTTTTTGTTTGGCTTTTGGAGATCGTGGCTTTATGCAAGCGCTGCCGTTTACAAAAAATTTTACGCTCTACAGTGAGTCAGAGGCTACGGGCTTATTAGAAAGCTGTGGTTTTACGGTGCTTCAGCGCAGGCAGCACACTGAAGTTGGCCAGAGCAACGCAAATGAACAGGTGAGCAAGCGGTTTCATCTGATGCGTTGCGGACGGGTTCAAAACGGGGTAACACTTTAGATCGATCAGCTCATCTTGGGGCTTATCGTCACCCCATCGTCTTGTGCGATCGCTTCAAGGGTGAAGCGCATCCACAACGATAGTCTATTTCGTGTTGTGAGTGTGACCTAAAATCAGCCAATTTTGACCCATTCCAAAGTAAGGATAAATTCTTCCTTTTCTCGTCGAGTTGTCCGGTGCAATATAGCGGTTTCAGTCAATAAAAGTTCAGTCAATAAAAGTGCCTTAAGCAACTTGATAGAAGCTAGAGAGGGGTTGACACAGTAGTTGAGTACTTTGCCGGAACCCCTCCCTTGCGGTTCCTCTTACCAAGGAGGAACCAAGCTAGGACTAGCCTAGAAGGTTTTGAGCTTCTTCAGGGTTTGACACATCGGGGACAACAGCAAAGCTGTCTTCTCCTAGCGCTGAAGACTGGACACCATTCAACACAGCGATGGTTTCTCCACTGCTGGTTACACCCAATACAGCGTTGTTACCGTCTTGTGTGATTGTCAGGTCTTCGAAAGTGAGTTCACCTTCTACAAGACCAATGCGATCAATGCCGACTTCAAAGTCAACAATGGTGTCGGTGCCATCGCCGTTGCCGAAGACGAACAGGTCGCTACCGCTACCGCCAGAGCCATTGTCTCCAACGAGGATATCGTTACCGGTGACACCCATGAGGATGTCATCGCCGTCGTCACCCCAGATGAAATCGTCACCTGCGTCGCCGCTGAGGATGTCGTTTCCGGACTTGCCGCCAATGCGATCGTCACCATCACCCCCAAAGATGATGTCGTCGCCACCTGCAATGTCATCTTGAGGACTGGAGTCATTGAGATCGCCGCGCAAAATATCATTGCCGCTGCCACCGTCAATGATGTCGTTACCCAGTCCACCAGCGACTGTATCGTCACCATCAAGAGCATCGATAGAGCTGTCAGCCTCAGAGCCTTCTAGCTCATCAGCATCATTAGTTCCTTCAATCTCTTCGGGCTCAGGTTCGGGCTCAGGCTCAGGATCGGGTTCTGGCGAGTGAGAGTAGAATAGCGAAAGCGAGACAGAACAGTATCAAAATAAGGAATAAGAATAAACTTCA
>CALDSK010000198.1 GCA_937911865.1 uncultured Synechococcus sp. | reverse complement strand
ATGCTTCCCTGGCGGGGGGCATGTACGCACTATGTTACCCGATTTTCACGGGCTGCGTCAGCAGTCCGACAATAGCACCGATTCGCGTTCTTTAAAACCCGTCTCTGGCAAAGGCTTCAGCCAACCACAAAGTTTTCATCAAAAATCACAAAAGTGCGATCGCAGCACAAAAGAAGGACATCGCACACCAAAAAAGAAGAAAAAGAAACGCTCCAAAGGTGGATCTAAATACATCGTTGAAACCCTCAGCGAATTCCTCGCACTGTGGCCCCATCGCTTCGACTACATATACGCACCCCATCCTGACCCTGGCACGAAACCTGAGTGGCAAACCGAGTCTAGGCACCCGCTGACAGACCGGCTATTTCTTCAAGGCGCTTATCTCTATGGCGTTCGTCCTGGCTCCAATACCTGCTACGGACTGATCGATATCGACAAGGGCAGTCCTTACCATCCACAGCGAGATCCGATGGCGATCACACGCATTGTGGAAGCCCTCGAACCGCTGGGCCTGGTCACTTGCCTCAAGCTCACCAGCTCCGACAGCAAGGGGCTACACATCTACTTTCCGTTCTTTGAAGAAGTTCCGTCTTGGCAGCTCGCCCTTGCGGTGGCCACGCTGCTCGAAAATGCTGGCTTCAAACTCATGCCGGGGTGGTTAGAGATCTTTCCTAACCGTAAGGCTTTCTCACCCGATGGCAGCTTTAGCCTATTTAATGGCCATCGCCTGCCCCTTCAGCAAGGCTCTTACTTGCTCAATGACGACTTACAGCCTATCGCCAGCTCTCACCTTACGTTCGTGCGTCAGTGGCGAGCAGCAGCGGCTCGTAACGATATCTCTATCAAGGTCTTAGAGCAGACAGTTAGTCAGGCTAAGCGTAAGGTTTACCGAGTCTCTAACAAGGCAGAGAAGTTTCTCAACGATTTGAACACAGATATCGAGCCGGGATGGTCTGGCCCTGGACAAACCAATTACATCCTCGGGCGCATCACTATGCGCTCTTACATCTTCGGCCACATACTCGGCGCTGAGGGGCCGCTGAACGGTAAAGCACTGGTTGATGAGATCGTTAAGGTCGCCAAGGCGCTACCAGGCTTCAAAGACTACTGTGGCCATCAGAGAGACCTCGTGAAGAAGGCTAAAGACTGGGCGCACTCGATTGAGAATGGAAGCCGCTACTTCCCCTATGCCAGCGGTAAAGCATTCAAGGCGAAGCAGGGGCCGACCTGGAATGAGCAGCAGGCGGCTGAGGCGAGGGAGCATATCCAGCAGTGTGTGATCGAGCTATGCAAGCAGGGTGTCTTTCCTGATGGGATTACACCGAGGTTTGAGTTGCTCTGCACCTGTCACATCTCAGGAGAGACACTCTATAAGAATCGTGACCTCTGGCATCCGGTCTATATCAGTGAGCAGCAGCTGGCCCTTGTGGAGTTCCCCCCGCACCCCCCTGGTCTTCATTCAAGAGAAGCGTCTACTTGCGCTGGGGGCGCAGCAGACACTTCTAAAGGCACAAGCTTATTGGGGGCAGCAGGCCGTAAGAGACCCAATAGCAAGGGTTCTAGCGGTGATATTGCCTCGAAAAGCGAGCAATTACCGGCAGCAGGCCGTAATAAACCATCCGACAAGGCTTTGAGCGCTGTTGAGGCAGCTAAAAGGGCTCAGCAGGTAGAAAGGTCTGCGCCACCTGAGCAGCTCTCGTTGAATATTCAGTGGGCTTTGCAGATTGCTCGCAGATAATACCGTGATCAGGAGTAGGCTAACAAGCAGCAATATAGGCAGGAGCGAGGGCAGCAGTCTCAGGCTGAATATAAAGCCCAGCTACAGGCGTGGATGGACTCGGGCGATCCGGTCTTGGTCGCTGAGGCTGAGCGAATACTAATCAAGATAGAACAAGCAGCAAGCGCAACGTAGCTGCTGAACCTTACACTTGCCCTCACAGGCGAGACACAGCAATGAATACGAGGGGGTATGGCAGCAATAAGAGTCTGAGAAGGCGCGCTCACAGCGAAAAACGTTCAGTGATTCAAGACGTATTTCAACAAAGAAATACGCACGTATTTCTTTACTGCAAAAAGTACGTCAATACATGCTTAAATACATGCTTGAAATAGCAAGGAAATATGTATGCCCGTTGAATGCTTTGTCAATCAAAAGGGTGGATGCAGCAAATCTACTAGCAGTACACACTACAGCCGGTGGCTGCATAGCAAAGGCCACTCTGTAGCGGTTATAGACTGTGATGCTCAGAAATCCAGCGCTATATGGGTAGAAGCCATGCGCTCGGATTCCTTCGATATCCCTGTGTTCACCCTGACAACACCTGATGACGTTCTGGAGCAAGTTCCAGATATCTCCGATCAACATGACTACGTTGTAATTGACGGTCCTGGAGGTATTAGCGAACTCACAAGAGCCATTCTTCTTGTTTCAGATGTAGCCTTGGTTCCCTGCCAACCTAGTGGACTCGATATTCGTAGTGGATCTGATGCAGTAAGGCTTATTAAGCAAGCTCAAAAAGTACGGCAGGGAGAACCTGTAGCAGCGCTATTCCTTTCCCGAGCCGTCAAAGGGACAACGCTGAAAGATGAGGCTTTAGCTGTACTGAATGAGCTGGGATATCCCGTATTGAGCACCGTCATTCATCAAAGGCAGGCGATCGCAGATTCCTTCGGTCAGCAGGCAACCGTTTTCGATATGGGCGGTCGAGCTGCTTCCGACTGCGCTCGTGAGTACGACAAGCTGTTTAAGGAGATTCAAACATTATGGCCCGCAAAAAGCTAAACGCAGATGTCAGAGCTTTCCTAAGAGGTGATCAGGCGGATGAGACGCCCCAAACAGCCCCTGCCCAAAAAGACAACGAACAAGCAAAAGCAACACCGACAGTGAGCACGCCGATTCCAAACGAGGCAGCGGGCAACGAAGGGCTACTTGCGGACATTTTAGGCCCTGACCAAAAAAGCGAAGCAGTTGTCAGGTACACAGCTGACTTACCCGAAAGCTTGCACCAGCGGTTAAGCTATGCCGCAGTAAAAAATAAAACCACAAAGATTAAATTACTCAGACAGATTCTAGATAAAGTTTTACCAGATTTACCTGCGTAAAGACGTAAATATTTACGTGCATTTTTACTGCAAAAAATACTCATAAGTCTACGTTTTTACGTGCTTAAATAATTGTGAGCAAGAACTTACCTGAAAAGAAGATAGAAAAGTATGCCAAACTTGTTGGCGATATAAAGCAGCGAATACGCTCTGCTCAGTATAAAGCGTTAAAGGCTGTAAACCGCGAGCTTATTGGGCTCTACTGGGATATCGGTGAGATAATCGTAACCCGACAGCAGGAGGATTCATGGGGGAAATCCGTTGTCGAGACACTGTCTAAAGACATCAGAGAAGAGTTTCCAAAAATAACCGGCTTCTCCGCGAGAAACATGTGGAGGATGCGTGAATTCTACCTAACCTACTCTTCAAACGAAAAACTGTCACCAATGGTGACAGAAATAGGATGGAGTCATAATCTGGTCATCCTAACGAAGTGCAAGGATGATTTAGAACGAGAGTTTTATATACGTATGACTCGTAGATACGGATGGACTCGAAACGTTTTGATACATCAGATTGAAAACCAGTCGTATGAGAAAACGCTGCTCAATCAGACCAACTTTGACCGGAATTTGCCTGAGCATCTTCAAAGTCAAGCTGCACTGGCGGTAAAAGACGAATATACATTCGACTTTCTTGAACTAGGTGAGGAGCATACAGAAAGAGAGTTAGAACATGCTCTGATAAGCAAAATAAACTCATTCCTCCGAAAAATGGGAGGGATGTTCGCCTTTATGGGTAGTCAATACCGCATAGAACTTAAGGGAAAGGAATTTTTTATTGACCTCCTCCTATATCATCGGCGGCTAAAGTGCCTAGTAGCTATTGACTTAAAGGTAGGCGAGTTCCAACCAGAATACGTGGGCAAAATGCAATTCTACCTAGCCATCCTCAATGACAAGGTTCGCCTAGAGGATGAGAACCCAACTATCGGTATTATTCTTTGCAAGTCTAAAGACAAGACATTCGTAGAATACGCGCTTAAAGAATCAGACCGCCCTATTGGAGTCGCTACCTATCGAATGGTGTCATCGCTACCTTCAGAGCTTGAAGGTGAGTTGCCAGATCCAGAGGAGATTGCTCAGCTCCTTGAATCTATCGATTGAAGAGCAGCTCTGCGGTGAGGTATTGCCATATAACCAGCTACGCGATCGCAAAGACGCGGAAAGCACTTAAATAAGTATTTTTTGCAGTAAAAACGTACGTCACTGTTTACGCTTTTGCTGTAAAGATCACTGCTAGCTTGGCTGTAGGCTGCAACCCAGTTTTAATGCGACTTCTAGCCTATGGCTGGATTTTGCGCTAGTCGGGGCCGCTTCCTTACAGCCCCTCGTCGAAATGGAGCAGAGAAGAGCATGATGTTTGTCAAAGTACTGAGGCTCCATCTCGATGAGGGGCACAGTCTGTAAAGTTGCTATGGAGCGAGGTTGCAATACTCAGGGTTGTAGTTAAAATGTTGCCGCTAGACGTTACTCACTAAGCTTATGACGGTTGAAGTATACAAGCCTTTTCTTAAGCCTAGATCCGGGCAGTCAGTACCGACGCGCCCTGTGATTACCGCTCGCCTCCCGAGCAGCCCCTCTGGGGACGTTCCATCTAGAAAAGTCAGGCACACTTATACGCCTATCAGCCCCCGAATGGATCTAGTCATCGGCATCGAAGAACTAACCCATCCTGATAAACCTAGTTTTGCTGAGTTAGAAGCACTTCTCACAGCTGAAGACTTGTCGTAAAAAAGTTAAATTATTACGACGGAATTGATTATCCAGGCTAACACTACAGAGTTGAGCTGGATATCGATGTTGATTATCATTGCGATCGCACGGTCTGCTCTGCCGACATCGCTAAATTAACGCCCCTTTTTGCGACAGATGAAACGCCTAGACTCAAGCATTGGCAGTCGATCCAGAAACTCAGACAGCAGCACTTCAGACCGCTCAAAAAACGACCATTTTTGGAACTGTAGCAGCACGAGGATTCAGAGCTTTGACTCCAAATAAGTGCAATTCGGATGTGTTTTACATTTCTATACAATGCTAGTGTTCGCTGTCTTCGTCGATGAATATCTTTCGTCGTTGATGGGGTGCTCTGCCGACATCGCTAAATTAACGCCCCTTTTTGCGACAGATCAAACGCCATACTCAAGAACTGACAGGTGATCGCGCAGCCCAGGCAGCAGCATTTCAGACATCAAGAAAAACCACCGTTTTTTAGTCTGCCGAGCTGCTACAAGGCCCTAAGACTTTTAAGTACTCTCCCTTTCAACTACTTAGCTGGGTTCCAATTGAAATCTGGTCGAATTTCTTGCAGCTGCTCTATCTGAGGTTGAAAGATGTCAGCCGGGATAGATAGCTTTTCAGATAGCTCCAGAACGTTATTGGCAAAATCAGTAGCTGTTGCAATGTGAGTGCCGGTCACAATCGCAATCCCGAGTAAGGCGATGAATCTAGTCTTTAGCTTAGCGAAGTTAGGTTTAGGCTGTTGTAAATCGTTACTCAAATCTTCGACACAAGCCAGAGCCGTTTCTTTATCGCTATCGGGAAAAAGCTGTGCCAATTCCTGAATTCGATTCAGGAGTTGGCACAGCTCATCCGCTTGTGTTCCGTAGTTTTTATGAATGGCGGTTTTCATCTCGCCATGGTTGACGTTAGCGACGTTACCAACAGAATCATAGAAGTATTGATTGCCCATTGATTTACCTGCTAGAGTTTTGACTATGCCCATCATCTCCCGATACACATTGATTTCTCCCTGAGCGCTACTGAGAGAAATTTGTGTTGAGTAGAGCTGTTTTTGAGCGGTTTCAATATCTCCTTTTAGCTTCTCTAGCTCTGTCTCAGCTACTTCCGTTTCTAGCTTTAGCCGAACAAGGAACACATCCCCTTTTTGCTCCATTCCCTGCACTTCAATATTGTAGCTAGGGTATTGCTGGCATAGTTCCTGGAATGATTGAAAGAATGCTCGCCAATTAACTCCATTAGTGAAGGTGATGTCGATAGTATCCCAAGCCTCTTGCCTGACTAATGTCCATTTCTCAAACTCTCCAGGGGCAAAGGTGCTTTCTAGATTGACAGGGAGGCGTCCCGTGAACTCTTTCGTTTCAGTATCATATGTGCGAAAAATATAATCACACTGAACACCATCAAAGCTAGTAGAGATACCTATTTGCCAATCAGCAATGCAGGCTCCAGTAAGGATGGCCTGCTTAAAGTTCGCTTTTAGAAGATGGGCCGCCCTGAGGTCTGCATGGCTAAGGTTTGCCTTTTTGAAATTTGCTCCAGTAAGGCTGGCGTTGCTGAGGTTAGCTCCTCTAAGGTCAGCTTGTGTGAGGTCTCTATTTATCCCACCTTCGTTGACTAAGGTATGTACGAGCTGCCACTTATTATCAATTTTTGTTCCTTGACCAAAGTTGGCTTCTTTAAGGTTAGCTCCTCTAAGGTCAGCTTGTGTGAGGTCAGTGTCATCACAGTATGTCTTTCTGAGATCAGCTTTTCTTAGATCGGCACCGTTAAGTTTTGCTTTTCTTAAATCGGCTGCAACAAGGTTTGCCTTTCTTAAGGTAGCTCTTTCGAGACAAGCTTCATAGAGATCAGCCCCGTATAGGTTAGCTTGAGTAAGGTTTGCCTTTCTTAAGGTAGCTTTTTCGAGACAAGCTTCATAGAGATCAGCGTTACTCATATCGGCATTACTGAAATTGCCGTTTCTTAAATTAGCGAAAATAAGCTTGGTACTGATCAGTCTGGTCTTCTTAAGATCAGACTGTCTGAGATCTGTACCTGTGAAGTCTGCGTTGCTAAGGTCTGCACTTGTGAACTCCACGTTTCGGAGGTCTGCGCTGCTAAGGTCTGCACTCTTTAATTTTCGGCCGCTTCCACCCTTATTAACTACTGTATGGACAAGCCGCCACTTTCTGTCAATTTTTGTCTCTCTGTCAAGACAGGTATTCCTGAGATTGGCATGAATGAGATTGGCTCCGTAGAGGTTAGCACTGCTGAGATTAGTGCAACTAAGGTCTGCAAAGTGAAGATTAGAACCCCTGAAGTCAGAACCGCAAAGGTCAGTATTGCCAAAGATGACCTGGCTAAAGTCTATGTTTCTGAGGTCTTTTCCAGTTCCATCTCCATTCACCAAGGTGTGGATGAGCTGCCACTTATCGTTCATCCTCGTTTGGTTATCAATTAGTATATCTTTGATGTTTGTTCTTTCGATGCGAGCTTCTCGGAGATCAGCTCCATAGAAACAGGCCTTTCGGATGTCTGCCCCTTTGAGGTTAGCTCCATAGAGGTCTGCCCCTTCAAGGTTAGCTCCATAGAGGTTTGCCCCTTCAAGGTTAGCTCTTACAAAGTTAGTACTGCTGAGATCGGCGTTGCTGAAGTTAATAAACCTTAGGTCACCTTTTCTAAAGCTGGCACCACTGAGGTTTATTTTTTTCTCAAGATTTCCTTCTCTCCATTGGTTCCACTTTGTCGGCCTTTTTTCAATGAGAAACCTGAGTTGGTTGTCATCTGCCATTCATCGAGTTCCAACGGGTTCTGCTTAACTATAGCTTTACTAGGCAGTGCGAAGTTCTTGTCGAAATCTGAGTTTCATCTTATGCGGCAATAGGCAGTTCATCTGTAGTTTCAGAAGGCTTGAATTTAGCGAGAAGTAAAGAGAGCTTACGATTCGCTAAAACCATCGGCTGTGAATGACCTCGCACAAGCGTAGCTATCACGGGGGTATTCAGGCGTTGTGGCTGAGCTAGTTGGCCCTCGCGACAGCTATACTGTCAACACTTCTGAAACTACCTAATAGTTGCAAAAACGAAGATTTTCGGAACGATCAAAAGTACTAACAGCGCCTAGCGATTAAGATACAATTGCTGTATTTCTGACCGCACCACAATCAAACCATACCTTCCACATGAAGAGAGTAGATATTTACGTATCGACTAAATTCTGTGGCCACCTTAGTAGGGAAAATCAACCTTGTTGCCTATGTCTGCCCCATTTCCTTTGGAAATCGCTCAGTCTTTGACCACGCAAATTGACGCTCAGCTCGCGGCTCTTGAGACAACATCTTCCCGCAACATGACTTTGCAGCGTAGCTTAGCTCCCGACAAAAAATCGCCGTTAGCCAAACAAGTGGCTGAGATTGAGCGTATCACTCAAGAGCCACCAGTGAGCTTTTTGACAAAGTTTCGCAAGGCAGCACAACAGGATGTGTGTGAAAAGGGAGGCGTGCTGAATGTGCAGTGGCAGAAGTGGAAGGACTTGGCCAGCGGCGATGTAGTGAAAAGCTTTGGACCCATATTGATGGCAATGGGCTTTTCTGGGGTGTTATTAGAAAGTTTAGTGGTGGCGGTTGGAGTAACGGTGATTCATATTGGGCTGACGGCGTTTTGTGAGGAGTTTGGAGAGAAAGCGTGCTGCGAAGGCGACGAGGAAAACCAGTAAATGAGTGTGGAGCTGAATTTACGGTTTCCTAATCCGAATCAGGTGGTGGTTACCTTTGATGAAGTAGAAGAAATTCTAGCGTTTGAAAATCCGTTAACGGTGAAAGATCGCGATGATATTCGCTGGTATTTAGAAGTGTACTCAGCACATTACACCACTGATGTGGATGATGCGCGGGCACATCGGATTGAGGCAAAGCTGCCGGATTGGGGCGTAGCTTTGTTCAACGCAGTGTTTGACACTCGCGCAACACAGCGAGCGTTTAATGCCTTTCAAGATACATGCGAGCGAGGACGTCTGCTCACCATTAGTGCTCGCCATCCAGATATTTTGAGCTTGCCGTGGGAGCTGTTGCGAGACTCAGTAGGCACGTATTTGGTGCATGACAATCCTCGCATTTCTGTGCGGCGACGGTTGGCCGGAGCTGGAGGCGGCCGCAGATCGTTGCAGGTGCGAGCCAAAGAAACTATTACCTTTTTGTTTGCGCTTAGTCGTCCGAGTGAGAGTGGCTTTATTGACCCGCGTGGAGAAGCTCAGGCAATAATACGGGCCATCGAGGAGACAAAGGGCCGGGTAACGGCGGAATTTTTACGCCCGGCTACGCTTGATGCACTGATAGAGCGGCTGGAAGATGAAAGCTTGCCTGCTGTGGATATTTTGCACTTTGATGGACATGGCGTGTACGACACAGACGGTCAGCATTGGGAAGATGCCAAACTTAGTGACCTTATGCTCACCAAGTTAAAAGAAGACAACGGCATGGGCTCAGCAACAGGAGCAGATACAGGCTATCTGCTGTTTGAAGAAACAAATGGAAAGAAAGCGCTAATTAGCGCCGAGACCCTGGGCGATATGTTGAATCGGCAAACGGTGGGGTTGATCGTATTATCAGCTTGCCAGTCGGCGATGATGAATGCAGGGAAAGGGAAACGAGAAACCGAGAAAGGAGAAAACGCTGGCGAGGCAGCGGTAGATGTAGAAAGGGCGGCTATGGGCAGTGTAGCGGCGCGACTGACCCATAGTGGTATTCCAGCGGTACTGGCAATGACCCATTCGGTGCTGGTAAGCACGACGCAACAGTTATTTGGTCAGTTTTATAAAAACTTGACACGGGGACAAGGGGTGGGGGAAGCGTTGGATAATGCTCGGCGGCATCTGTACCGTAACTCAGCGCGGGGCGAGCGAATACGAGGAACGCAGACTGTAACCCTGAAGCTACAAGATTGGTTTTTACCAGTGCTGTATCAGGCGGGGAAAGATATTCCATTGCTAACAATGGCTGAGGAAAATAAATCGATTACCCCATCTGATAACATCTCCTTCGGAAACTTGCCAGAGCTTCAAGAGGCAGGCTTTTGGGGACGTAGTCGGGAGCTATGGTCAATTGAGCGAGCCTTTGTCACAGGTACGCGACGGATTAGCCTAGTAGGATTTGGTGGGCAGGGGAAAACCTTTCTCGCGCAGGAGGTAGGGCGGTGGCTATATCAAACGGACCTATTTCAGTACATATGCTTTGTGGACTATGCCAGCTTTCAGGGCACCGATGCTGTAGGGCTAGCGGTCAGTACGCTAGGCACAGTGCTGAATGAAAGCTTGGTGGATGCGGATGCGGCAACGGCAGCACTGGCCAAAATGACAACGCTGCTAATTTTAGATAATTTGGAGGTGCTGGAAACGGATGCACTGAACGAACTGCTGGATGTGGCTCAGAACTGGTCGCAGGTGGGACAGTGCCGAGTGCTACTTACCAGCCGTCGGCCGGACTTTGAACACAGTGGTTATAAAACAGAAGGAAGCCGGATGCATATTCGCCTCACGCTCCGAGGCTTGGGTAATGAGAAATATCCCGCAGATGCGCTGGATTACTTTCAGGCATTGATGGCGCTGCCACCAGCGCCCAAGGTAGCGCTGCCGGAGCGCTCAGCGCTGGTGAATTTGTTTAAGCTGGTGGACTTTCATCCTCTTTCGATTGGACCGCTTGCGCGACAGCTAAAGTATCTGCGGATAGGGGCTTCATGCACGCGTCGGGAAATGTTGTTAGCAGAAATAGACGAAACAGATAAAAACAAGAGCTTGGTGGCTTCGCTGAAGCTGTCATTAGATCGGTTGAGTCCGGAGGCTCAGCGGTGTTTATCCAGACTAGGAGTATTTGAAGGCGGCGCATTTGAAGATAATTTGTTGGCGATTACTGGACTGGGACTAACCGATCAGCAGGTACAGACAAAACGCTTGAAACGAGCGATTGAAAAGTTACAAGAAGGAAAATCTGTTTCCAAGTCGGAAACAGGACTTTCCTCTGATCTATATCAAAAGCTTTTACGAGAGTCCCCTGAAAAACTATCAGCACTGTTAGAACGGATAAACGATATAGATGTAGCCGTAGACGTGAGTGAGAATACTTGGCCAGAGCTGAAGCAGTCTCTAGTGGCAGGTGGACTGCTACAACCGGAACAGATTCCTGGAGTGAACGTTCCGTTTCTAAAGTTTCACCCTACTCTTGCACCAATGCTATGGTCCAAGCT
>CALDSK010000197.1 GCA_937911865.1 uncultured Synechococcus sp. | reverse complement strand
GGGCGGAGATATCTTGAGTCATCATAAGAAAAGAGAATGGGCTAAATTCTTAACACCCTAGCGTACCAAGCTAAGGCGCTGGAGCCTCTACTAAATAGCTTGGCGCGGTGAAGCGCAAAACTTGCTCCAATAGCCAGGGCGAGACCCGATTGCACCAGACAGCCAAATGCGACTGCCAGCCCACCAGCACTTCCGCAGAGTCTTTGCTCAACCCTTGAATAAACGCTTTGGCCACCTGCTCAGTACTCATCGGAATCACACCGCGGAACTTTTGCATATCTTTGGCCATGTCGGTATCAGTCAGCGAAGGCAGCAGGGTCATCACTTTGACATTGTGCGGTGCTAGCTCCATCCGCAGCGCTCGGGTGAAGCCGACAATCGCAAACTTTGTAGCTGAGTAGGTTGCCATCGTTGGCGCGGCAATCTTACCCATCAGGCTAGAGACATTGACAATCGTGCCATTGCGCCGCGACACCATCCGCCGCGCAATCGAGCTGGTCACGGTGTACATGCCCATCATGTTTGTTGACATTTCAGCCTGCACTTGAGTAGAGCGAGACTTAAGAAAAGGCGCTTGATAAGCCACCCCAGCGCAGTTAATTAGCAAATCAATGTCGCCATAGTCACGCCATACACGTGCCATTACAGCGCTGACGTCACCAGGCAGGGTCAGATCTAGCGCGATGGGGACGGCTTCAACATTGAAACAGCGAATATCTTCTGCAACCTGATGCAAGTTGTGAATATTGCGAGCAATCAAAATCAGGCGGTGGATGCCATTTTTGGCAAGTTCGTATGCGATCGCTCGACCGATACCCCGAGAGGCACCCGTAACCAAAGCGACCTTACCTTTGATAATCATCAGTAAAGACCCTATTTCTAAGCACTCAGCTTGAACCCAACAAAGGCTATAGCCTTCGATGATGACGCAAGCCAAGCTGGCAAGCTAAGTGCAGATAACTATGTTTTGGTCGCAAATATCCTCACCGTAGCGAGATACTACGACCCTTAATTTCAGTGAAATGAATTAGCTGGCGCGAGTAGCGAATGGAGTGAACCGCTAAAAAGCTTGAAGCTCGAAAGAGTCAAGCCTGAAAGCTTCAAGAGCGGGGTTTAAGACTGGGGACGCGCAGACGCATTTAACAATGTTCGGGCGGTAAACAAACAAAGCTTTAGAGAAATGGCCACAGCAGCTCTCATTAGCAAGTGCTGTAAGGAAGAAACGCAATACCCTAAACCACGACCCAATGACTGAATTAGTCGGCTAGACAGAATAGATTTCATGATTAGCGGACCTCTCGAAATGAAAACAGCAGACGCTTTTTGATGGAAGCGGTTGAAACAAACAGCAAGCAACACCTAGAGGCTGATAGAGACTGACTACAGCCAAGCGGGGCCAAAGAAATCAGCACTGTTTCGAATCAACATGCACACGCTAACAACGGGATCTTAAATTCGCAACACTTTTTCACATATTCCTATTTTCGTAACATTACTTCATATTAAGATTCAGATTCAAACCGCCGTACGAGTACGGAGGCGGTAGCAGTCTCCCTATTTATCAAGGGCTCTATCGATTGTTTGCGCTGAACACTAGTTGAACACTATGAGAGCGAAAGAATCGATCTGAGTCGTCAACATCGTCACAACTACGATCTTTTGTAACGTTTTTCGAAAGAAGCTCGGTTTAAAGCTTGGAGCAGATATTGCAAGCCAGTAGAATGCTACGAATAAAACGTTTTATTTGATACAAAGCAGATTTTGGTATTCTCTTCGCTAGCAAAAGATTTGTGTTGGCACAGTCTTATATTTTTCAGCGTGACCGCCCTGGGTTACCTCCTCATTTCAGGTAGCCTCTACGCCTTTTTCTTTCTTATGCGCTCTGCTAAAACTCAACCCTACGCCACCAAAAAACTTAGAGAAAACCCGTCTCTTAAAAAAATTTGGGACGCCACTCGTCACGACGTCATTCTTTCTCTGTGGTCTTCTGCCATTTTTGGTATTGCCGCCTCAATCATGACCACCGCCTACGAGCTAGGCTACACCCGTCTATATTTAGATCCTGCTCAATACAGCCCTGGCTATATCGCGTTTAGCTTTGTGCTGGTTCTACTGACGCAAGACACCTACTTTTATTTCACTCATCGCTTAGCTCACCATCCCAAGTGCTATCGCTGGCTGCACAAAGGCCATCACCACTCTAATAACCCCACCCCTCTAACCGCCTTCTCGTTCGACCCTGGCGAAGCCTTCTTGCAAGCCTTCTATTTAATGGTCGCCGTTTGTCTCATCCCGATGCACCTTTCTGTGCTGTGCGCGGTCGTTTTCGTCATGACCTTGGGCGCACTCATCCACCACTTCAGTCTGCGTATGTTCGACAACTCGCCTCTAGGTCGTTGGCTAGGCAGCTGGATGATAGGCCCCATGCATCACTGGTTTCATCACCGTAGGTACAATGCGCACTACGCGCTGTACTTCACGTTTTGGGACAAGCTACTGGGTACCCACTGCCACGACTACGAAAGTATTTTGGAGCCACCCATCACAGATAAACCTAATAAACCACTGCTATCTATCCCCCAACAACCAGACACGCCAAGACCCGAAGCCCAAACATTGTCATTTCCGGTGCCTTTCAAAAAAGCCTCCTAAACCTGCTAGCACCATGGCAATGATTGACCACGACCGGCTATTCAAAGAGCTACTTTCGACTTTCCTAATAGAATTCATCGAGCTATTCGGATTTGAACGCTGAAGAAAAATCAGAATTCGAGGCAACGTTAGAGCAAACTGACCCTAAAGTTCGAGGTGACGTCATGGAAATTGCAACCAGCTGGATGGAAGAAGGCATCGAGCAAGGACTTGAGCAGGAACTTGAGCAGGGACGTCAAAGTCAGCTTCGATTAGTCGGAAAGCTCTTGACGAAAAAGTTCGGCCAGCTGCCTGCTATGTTGCAGCATCAGATTGAAGGTTTGACGTTTCTCCAGGTTGAACAGCTAGGCGAGCAACTGTTAGATTCTCAGACGATTAGGACGTTAGGAAACTGGCTTACTCAGTTAGAGGCTTCAGAAGGATTTACAGGTGAAAAGGCGGAAATGTTCAATCAGCTGAGGCAGCAGGTGGGCGCGATCGCACCCAAGCAAAAGCAAAAGCTTCTCGCCCTTTCCACCGAACAGTGGCGAAATCTTTCAACTATCGACTTTGAAAGTATCAACGATTTAGATAGTTGGCTATCTTCTACCAGCACCGAAAGCGACTAGGCAGAGCGACCCCAAACCCGCTAGTCTGGGAAAGTCTTTTTACACCGCTCAGCCAACAGCGTGCGCCGAGACCTCTATGCGATACCTCATCACCAGCGCCCTACCCTACATCAATGGGATTAAGCACCTTGGAAATTTGGTGGGTTCCATGCTGCCAGCGGACGTATATGCCAGGTTCTTGCGACAAGAAGGCGAAGAGGTTCTCTATATATGTGCGACGGATGAGCACGGCACACCGGCTGAGATTGCCGCATTAGAAAATAAATTAGATGTCGCTGAATTCTGTAAACGACAGTACGAAAAGCAAGCAGACATTTACCGCAAGTTCAATCTATCTTTTGATTATTTTGGTCGGACCTCTTCAGCAGAGCAAAAAGAACTGACGCAGTATTTTTATCGCAGTCTGGACCAGCAAGGATTTATCGAAGAGCGCGAGACCAGCCAGGTCTATTCCATCGCCGACGAACGCTTTTTACCCGATCGCTATGTAGAAGGGACCTGCCCTAACTGTGGCTATGAACGGGCTAGAGGCGATCAGTGTGAGAACTGTACTAAAATGCTAAGCCCAACCGATCTAATCGAGCCCCGCTCAGCGGTTTCTGGCAGTACCGATGTGGAGGTTCGTACCAGTCGCCACCTGTTCTTACGGCTAGATCAGCTCAGCAATGACGTCCGCAGCTGGGTAGATCAGCAAACTGAATGGCCAAACTTAACCCGGTCAATCGCTTACAAGTGGCTAGACGAAGGGTTGCAAAGCCGTGGCATCACTCGCGATTTGAAGTGGGGCGTCCCGGTCCCTAAAGAAGGCTTCGAAGATAAGGTGTTTTACGTTTGGTTTGATGCGCCAATTGGCTACGTCTCGGCGACAAAAGCCTGGGGAGAAGAGACCGGGGCCGATTGGAAAAGCTGGTGGTACGACGCTGATGATGTGAACTACACGCAGTTCATGGCAAAAGACAATTTGCCTTTCCACACCATTATGTGGCCGGCGACGATTTTGGGAACGCGTGAGCCCTGGAAGATGGCGGACTACATTAAGGGCTTTAACTGGCTGAATTATTACGGTGGTAAGTTTTCGACCAGTTCTAAGCGCGGCGTGTTTTTAGACCAGGCACTAGAGATTGCACCAGCTGACTATTGGCGCTATATGCTGATGGCATCGGCCCCTGAGTCTTCTGATTCAGCGTTTACCTGGGAGCAGTTTCAAACCAAGGTGAATAAGGAGCTGGCAGATAACTTTGGTAATTTTATTAATCGGATTTTGAAGTTTACGGCGTCGCGCTTTGGCAATGAGCTGCCCGCAGGCGGGGAGCCTGGAGAAGCAGAAGCTGAGCTGGAGAAAACATGTAAGGTAATGGTTGAGGAATTGCGATCGCACCTGAAAAACATGGAGTTTCGCAAAGCCACCGAAACGCTCAATGGCCTATGGTCTGCCGGAAACCAATACATCGACGTGCGCGCTCCCTGGAGCCTGTTCAAAACAGACAAAGATCAAGCAGCGGTGGTTATTCGCACCTGCATTAATTTAATTCGGCTGTATGCGATCGCGTCTGCACCCTTCATTCCCACGACAGCTGCTAGCCTGTTTGATGCGCTCCAGCTTACGGACGATGAACGCAACAGCACCATGAGTGCCGCTACAGATCTGAGCTTGCTAGAAGCGGGCCGTACCTTTGAAGTGCCGCCTGTCCTGATTCAAAAGATTGATGACGACAGAGTTGCTGAATTGAAAGCGCAGTATGGCGGCGATTAAGGCAAATTTTAAGGCGATTTTTTGCGCTTGTGCGAAAAGAGCAATGAACAGCAATCCATCAATAATTTTCACCGAGTGCAAATGGATTCGGGCGAGCTCGATTGGGCTGCAAAACTGAGTTTGGAACGTAGCCTAAGGCCTCTAAAAAGGCAGCTTTACGCTGAGGAGAAACCACCATGCTTTGGTTTCTGCCATAGGTGATTTTGAGACGTTGACAGGACAGCGCGGGCGCAATGCCAAATGAACGCAGCGGTGCAACCGAGTGAATTTGATCGAGTGGCACGAAGCTGGTAAAGGGGCCAGCCTGCACGCGTAAAATGGCGGAATCGATTCGGTAGTAAGTACCAAATAGCACCCAGGCAGGCAGAATAATTGACGGCACCACAATTGCGAGCCCAATAGCAATAACCGTCGAGTTCGCGGCTGCAAGTACAGCAACGGCCATACGGACCAGCAGCAGCGGAAATGTCAGAACAAAAAGATAAAACCAAGCGTCAACGGCAGAACGGAAGAACATGCTAGGCACCGAAGCTAAAGATATCTGCAAGTCACAGCCTTGATGGAGCTTTGATACAGAAAAGCCTGACAAGAATGTGGATGATAGTTTAGATTACCCAGCAAAAATTGTTGATACCTAGGCTTCAAGTCATGATGATTGAGACCGCTACTTTGATGTCTTTTGGGCTAGCGAGCGCTGCGCTAGTCGCCATGCCCGGACCAGCTACGCTGTATATCGTGACGCGTAGCCTTGACCAGGGGAAAAAGGCAGGACTTGCCTCAGTGCTGGGCATTTCGACGGGAGCAATGGTGCATTTTCTAGCGGCAGGCTTAGGACTCTCGGCAATCTTGATGACCTCGGCTACTGCTTTTTCAGCCGTTAAGTACGCGGGGGCGATCTACCTCATCTATCTTGGCATTCAAAAAATTCGGTCTAAAGAAACGCTCACGCTAGAGCAAGCAAGCGAATCGCAACCGCTGGCTCGAATCTTTTATCAGGGCGTCATTGTCAATGTGCTAAATCCTAAAGCAGCTGTCTTTTCGCTGGCTTTTCTCCCTCAGTTTATTGATCCCAGCAGAGGACCTATTTGGCAGCAGCTGATGATATTAAGCATTGTCTTTGTCTGCATTGGGCTTACTGGCGATGGAACGTACGCGTTGATTGCTGGAAAAATCAGGCAGTGGCTAGTTCGCAATCCACTGTTCTTACGCAGACAAAAGTATGTTGTGGGTGGAACCTACGTTGCTTTGGGCATGGCAGCGGCTACCATTTCACCCGCTCGCAAGTAGACAAAATCCATTAATATGATGTGTCAATGCCCTCTACATTCAAGACATTGACGCTATGTACTCCTCCGCGTTTTCTATTGACCGCGCTAAGTTTTTAGCCCTAGCGCTTCTAGGGTTGACCAGTACATTGAGTGTTGGCCTAGCTAGCTGTGGCAATGGCGGACAAACCGTTGGTAGCGCTGAAGATTCACCGTTTGTGGCGGTGACACAAATTGTAGAACACCCGGCTTTGAACGCCGTGCGCGACGGGGTAAAAGATGAGCTGGCCAAGGCAGGCTATGAAGAGGGCAGCACGCTGCGATGGGAATGGCAAAGTGCACAAGGCAACCCAGCAACCGCAACACAGATTGCCAATAAATATGCGGGGGCAGGGCCAGATGTGATTGTAGCGATCGCAACACCCAGTGCCCAATCAGCCGTCTCCGCCGCTGCCGACACCCCAATTATCTTTTCAGCTGTCACCGATCCAGTCGGTGCAAAGCTAGTTGAAAATGCCGAAAAGCCAGGTGGCAACGTCAGTGGCGTTAGCGACTTATCCCCCATAGCGCAGCAGCTAGCGCTGATTAAAGAAGTCTTGCCAGCCGCCTCTACGCTTGGGGTCATTTACAACGCTGGAGAGGACAATTCAGTTAGCCTGGTATCGCTCATTAATGAAAGTGCGCCCGATCAAGCGCTGAGCATCGAAGAAGTCACCGTCTCAGCAACCAGCGAAGTTGCAGGCGCAGCCCGTAGCCTGATTGGTTCGGTCGATGCTATTTATATCCCGACTGACAACACGGTCGTTTCGGCGCTAGAGTCTGTCATTCAAGTAGGGCAAGACAATCAGGTGCCTGTATTTGCCGGAGATACTGATTCTGTAGAGCGAGGGGCGATCGCAGCGATTAGCTTTGACTATTACGATGTGGGCCGGCAAACCGGCGCGATGGTCGCCAAGGTTTTGAAAGGCAACCGACCCGGTGAGCTGCCTGTAGAGTTTGTTCAAGAGCTAAACCTATCGGTCAATCCGACTGCAGCTGAAGCAATGGGCGTAGAGCTGCCGGAAGCCGTCACGTCTAGAGCAGATGAGACAGTTGAATAATAAACGGTTGAATAATAGACGGTTGAATAACGGCTACAGGATCAACAACAAACCAGAATAGCCAACCGCACCAGCCGCAAACGTCCAAAAGCGACTTTCTCTCTCTTGGGGCAATTCTTCTTTCAACACGTTCAAAATAACGCTCCCGGCTAAAAGAGAAAACAGCGTAGCCATAAAAGCTTCGCTGATTTCTGTCTGGACGCCGACGACCCAGCCAAACACTACCGCCGCTGCCAAAATCCAGCGGCCAATGCGTTCGTAGGCACGCTTATGGTCTTCCCACAAGTTGTAGTCATTGACCAAAAAGTGAAGCGCCATGGCGATCGCATAAAGCGCCAACCCTCTCATACCCGGCTCTTCTCGGTGCATCAGCAAATAGCCGATCAGTGCATTGTAGAGTGAAAAAGAAGCCATGTGCAGCCAGAAAACACGCGGCTGTGTTGCATCGCCTTCGCCTTCTTTTCGGCTCTGCTGACGTGAGAGTTTTGCAGCTCGCTCTAACCCGTAGAATGCCATCATGCCCAGCAGTGCCATCACATACACATGATGTTCAATCGCCGATAGCACTGCGATATTTAGCACTGTGACATTATCTTGAAACTCAATCTGCGCCGCACTCAAATCAGGAAGCACGTGAATAAAAACATAGGCCACCGACACGCCACTGCTGAGCGAAAGCCACCGGCTGCGCGGTGTTCGCTTCAAAAACTTAAAGCGACTCGCAAAAATGTGAATGATCGCCAGCAGCAGTGCGGCAAGGCCAGATAGAAAAACAACAGAACTATTCATAGTCAATGACTCACTTCTGATGCTTTTCTGCTGCACTCAATGATCTTTCTCAAGGACCTTGACCCGGCAGCTTTAATGCGCCTTTAACGCTCTACTTAACAGCGGTGCCACCGACTCTCTTTTGGGGAGTCTGTCTCGACAAGTTATCCATGTTGACAGCGTCATCGCTCAGCTGACTTTGAGCCTGCTCCACATCAGCCGATGTAGGCTCCGAGACTGATACGTCTGCACCGGTATCGGCAGGAGAACAAGCGGTTGCTAATAATAGAATGACAAGGCTTACGGCCAGCACAAGGACTAAGCGACGCAGCCTAGCAAGGGGGAACAGCTCACCAATATGGAATAAATTATTCATAAGAGACTCCTATCATCGTTGCAGCAGCTATTACCTAGAGCCTTATAGTGACTCTCAACAAACATTAAGACGATGGGGAGCCCTCTGTCTTCCTACCGGAGGCAGACGTCGAGATCACCCACTGTAGTTAAAAAATAAGAAGCCAGAAAATAAGAAGTTAGAAAATAAGAAGTTAGAAGATAAGAAAAAGCACTTCACCAGGAGCAAACGAATGAATAATGAATGGGCCCGGCTAGCTATTTTGCTATCTATTCTTTTACTAATTGCCTTTCCGTTCGCGGGCCTCGCACCGCTGACACTGCTGTTTTTTGTTGCCGTCTGTGGGTGGGCTTTCCGCTTAGCTAGCACTATTATTAGCGCGACAGAGGCCCCAGAATCCGAATAGGGTCTACCTCAAAACTAAGCTGTCTCTGTCATTTGTGGTAGAGGGTTCTGCGGGCAGGCAGCTGTGAAACGATGCTTTTGAGAGATAAAAGTAGAGAGCAAAACCGCTTTCCTTAAAAGAGAGATTTTAAGGAGACTTTATATGGTTATTTCTGCTGATCAGATCCCGGCACAGGCGCAAGATAAGCAGCCGGCACATGAATCTGAAATGACGCCTGCACCGATTTATGATCGCGATAGCTATAAAGGCAGCGAAAAACTGAAAGGAAAAGTCGCTCTGATTACTGGTGGCGATAGCGGGATTGGCCGTTCGGTGGCTGCCTTGTATGCCAAAGAGGGTGCAGATGTAGCGATTTCTTATCTGGATGAGCATGAGGACGCGCAAAAGACAAAGTCAGAAGTAGAGGCTCGGGGCCAAAAGTGTTTGCTGCTGCCTGGAGACATCAGTAATGAGACGTTCTGTCAGGAGGTCGTGCAAAAGACAGTAGACGAATTTGGCAAGCTCGATATTCTGGTCAGTAATGCCGCAGAGCAGTATTTGGAAGATGACTGGGAAAACATTGATGCAACCAGGCTGGGTAGCATTTTCAGTACGAACGTGTTCCCAATGTTCTACTTCACTAAAGCAGCCCTACCCCATCTCAAGGAAGGCAGCGCGATCATTATTACTACATCGATCAACGCCTACAAAGGCAATGGTCCTTTGCTGAGCTATTCCACGACTAAAGGGGCAAACCTGGCATTTCTGCGATCGCTCTCTCAGCGAGTCCTAGAAAAAGGCATTCGCGTCAACGGCGTCGCCCCTGGCCCCATTTGGACACCCTTTATTCCGGACGCTTTCCCAGCTGAAAAAGTCGAAGGCTTTGGCAAAGACATCGTGCCAATGAAGCGACCCGGTCAGCCTGTAGAGGTCGGCACTTGCTTTGTTTTCCTCGCCTCTGAAGATTCCTCTTACATGACCGGTCAGGTACTACATCCTAATGGCGGTGTTGTTGTCGGTGCGTAATCTATTAGCCACTAATATTTAGCGCTATTCCCGTATAATCTGGCGATAGGTTTTTGCCGGGTTTGCTATGAGTGCGATCGCATTTTTCGGCGCAGTTGAGACAGGTTTACTCTACGGCTTCTTGAGCCTCGGCGTATACCTGTCTTTTCGCGTGCTCGACTTTCCAGACCTCACGGTGGACGGCAGTTTTCCACTTGGCGCGGCAGCGGCCGGAACGCTGATTGTCGCGGGTGAAAATCCTTTTATCGCGACAGGCATCGCTATCCTCGCAGGGGGGCTAGCCGGGCTCTGTACGGCATTTTTGAGCGTCCGACTTGGCATTTTGAATCTGCTAGCTAGCATTCTTACCATGATTGCGCTGTACTCTATTAACCTGCGGATCATGGGTAAACCCAACCTGTCACTCCTCAATCAGCCCACTGTGCTAGCGCCCTTTGAACAGCTGCTAGGAGGGCTACCCTCTTTAATCGTCAGGCCCCTGATTTTATTGATTGCTGTGGCGATCGCCAAGCTGTTGGTCGATTATTTTTTAAACTCTCAGCTGGGTTTGGCCGTTCGAGCAACCGGGATGAACCCAGTCATGGCAAAGGCTCAAGGGATTAATACTGACCGATTGATCCTACTGGGCATGGCCATTAGCAATGGACTGGCCGCGCTCTCGGGAGCACTTTTTGCACAGCTGTTTGGCTTTGCCGACGTGACGCTAGGCGTCGGCACGGTCGTGGTAGGGCTAGCAACGGTAATTTTGGGTGAAGCGCTGTTGCCTTCAGGCTCGGTAGTGTTGGCGACACTAGCAGTCGTGGCGGGATCGGTGATTTATCGGGTAGCAATTGCGATCGCGCTCAACGCAGGCTTTCTCGGCTTTCAAGCCCAAGACCTCAACCTAGTCACCGCTATTCTGGTCGTCTTGGCCCTTACGCTACCCAAGTCGCAGTTTGCCAGACGATTCAGAAAGAAGCATCCAGGATAAAGACTCACCCGAGAACATCAAAACGTTCTGAAAACTATTAACCATTCAATCAATAACCATTCAATCAAACGAAGAGCCAGGTAATGACCAAAAGAGAATACGTGAAGGGCTGTCTTGTCTACATTTTTGGTGTTGGCATTCCTGGAATTATCGTCGGCACAATGGTGGTTCCAGTCGCCTTCGGAATTCTGAGCGACTTACCTAAATATGGCGCTGCACTGTTATTGCCCAATCAACCACAAGAAAACGTTGATGCGGCCATTTCAGACGTTCTATCGCCGCAGAGCACCTACGAGCCGCCTGCCTACGTAGAAGGCACCTGCGAAGAACTTAAAAAACAGGGCCTTAGAAATTTCTTTAGAGGAGAACCCAACTACACCCCTGAACGAGATCCAAATAACGACGGGCTTGCCTGCGAGGACATCTGAGCAATCAGCACCTCTAGCATCAGTATCGTACGAGCGTTGCTAGAAGAGATAGTTTCGTTTTCTGATTCCTTACCCAGTGTGAGTAATGCCGATTCTGCTAAGGGACAAGAACTTAAGAGTTTTAGTCAATCCTGGAGACCACAATCCATCACATGTTCATGTGATCAGCGGTGAGCTAGAAGTAAAAATTGACATATCAGGAAATGAGGTTTGTGTCTTAGAGAAAGGTCATAAGCACCGAAATACAACTACCACCAAACACCCTAAGATGGCATTAGCTCTGTGCCAAGCAAATTTGCAATACCTTCAGCAGGAGGCTCAAAAATACTATGTCTAGTGATGACTTAAAGCTGGCTAAAAGTGTTATTTACGAAGCAAGCGCCAGAGAAATCGTTGTGACGTTAAAAGATGGTTCCCGGCACGTCTGGCCTGTCCGGCTACTAGAGATGGTGAAGAGTGAGGCCAATGCTTGGGTTCCAATCGAAGATATTACTGATCAGCAATTGGCAGCTGTTGAGGTGTACGGTGGCGGTCAGTACATTATATGGGATGAGCTAGACCAAGCATTCAGTGTTGAGGACTTGCTAGCTGGTATCTACGGGCGAGAGGCGTGGATGAAAAATCTAATGGCAAATGCCTTATAGCCATACGAGAAGTCGATACCTTCGCTTTAAGTGGACAGCGCGAGGTTTAGAGATACTATTGGCAGTTTTTATGCTAATAACAACAGCAAACTTCTATCTTTTGGGACATCCTATCTAGACAGTTTGAACCGAAGATTAAGGTTACAAAAATACTCATTTTCAATCCACGACCTGTGGAGAAGCACCTATGTCTGCACCTAACGGCGTAATGATGCAATACTTCCACTGGTACAACGATGCCGATGGCTCTTTGTGGAACGAACTGGCTGAAAATGCTGAAGCGCTAGCCGAAGCTGGATTCACTTCGCTGTGGCTACCGCCTGCCTACAAAGGCGCAGCGGGCGGTTACGACACGGGCTATGGCGTATATGATATGTACGACTTAGGAGAATTTGACCAAAAAGGGTCTGTACGTACTAAGTACGGAACCAAAAACGAATATCTTAATGCGATTAAAAAGGCTAAGAGCGCCGGCATGGAAGTTTACGCTGACGTTGTTCTCAACCATAAAATGGGCGGCGATGGAGAAGAAGAGTTCAAGGCGACGCCATTTGCCCCACAAAACCGCAAGGAAGCCATCGGCGATGAAGTGACTATCAAGTCTTGGACTCATTTCACCTTCCCAGGTCGTCAGGGAAAATATTCCGAATTTGAGTGGCACTGGTGGCATTTCAACGCGGTCGACTACAACAGCTATGAAGAAGGCGACTTCAAGGCCGTATATCTGTTTGAGGGTAAGTCTTTTGACGATCAAGTTGACTTAGAAAAAGGTGGATTTGACTACCTGATGGGATGCGATTTGGATGTCGGGCACCCAGAGGTGAGAGAAGACTTGATCCGCTGGGGCGAATGGTACGTCAACATCACTGGCATTGACGGCTTTCGGTTCGATGCGGTCAAGCACGTTCAAGCAGGCTTTTTCCCAGACTGGCTAAATGACGTGCGCAGAGTCAGCGGGAAGCGTTTGTTTGCAGTCGGTGAATATTGGTCTTATGAAATCGAGGCACTTCATCACTTTATCGAAGTCACAGGCGGCGATGTTGCGCTCTTCGACGCACCGTTACACCTCAACTTCAGTATCGCTAGCAATGCTGGCAATGACTATGACATGCGCACCATTTTTGACAATTCTCTGGTGCAAGACCAGCCAACGCTGGCCGTCACCTTGGTAGACAACCATGACTCGCAACCTTTGCAGTCTTTAGAATCGGTTGTAGAACCCTGGTTTAAGCCACTGGCCTACGCGCTCATTTTGCTACGGCGCGAAGGCTATCCCTGCATTTTCTACGCTGACTACTATGGCGCTCATTACAAAGATCAGGGCACAGATGGCTGTGAGTATGAAATCTGGCTCGACAGCCACCAGTGGCTGATTGATAAGTTTTTAACTGCCAGACGCCAGTACGCTTACGGCGACCAGTACGATTACTTTGACCATGCCAACACCATCGGCTGGACCCGGTTAGGAACAGAAGAATTTCCGGGCGGTATGGCCGTCGTCATTAGCAACGGCGACGATGGTAAGAAGTGGATGGAAGTTGGACAGGCCAATCAAACCTACATTGACTTGACAGAGCATATTAGCGAGAGTATTACGACCAACGAAGACGGCTGGGCTCACTTTCGCTGTAATGCGGGTTCAGTCTCTGTTTGGGTCCCCGAAGAACAGAACAGTTAGAACATAGACTGTTTAAGAATAGGGTGCTTGAATAGCAAAGAAATATATAAAGAAACGCATATTGAAGGAGAGGTGTGAACGTGGACGTAGTCACATTCCGGAGAAAGGTGAACAGCAGATGCCTGTGAGTAGCCCTAAGGAGCAGCCTGGTTTTCAGAAGGAATCCGAGAAAAAGAGACAGCAGCCGAAAAAGACGCTGACTGAAGGTCAAGAAGAACAACCCATTCACCGTCGATCAGTATTGGCGCTGTTGAGATACCATCTACCGCAGTCGCTGCACCGACCGATTATCAAATCAGCGCGTACAATGAGCCGGGTCTGGGCAACCAACAGCGGCGAATGGCACTGGCTGGCCGAAAAGCCCCTGTCGCTAAAGCTACTTAACCGCAGCCTTTGGAAAGGAGCGGATCCCTCGCTTAGCTACTACATCATGCTGTTCCTATCAGGCGTGATTGCGGCGCTAGGGCTGCTTGCAGGAAGTACTGCCGCTATCATTGGAGCGATGATTGTTGCGCCGCTGATGGGCCCGATTGTGGCAATGGCGTTTGCCATTACCATGGGCAACCGGCGGCTGTTGAAGCAGTCTGGTCTGTCTGTGCTGACTGGCTCGCTGATGACCATTCTAACGGCCTATCTGATTACGAAGCTGTTGGGTATCAGCAGCATGAATCCAGAGATTTTGCAGCGGACGCAGCCAACGCTAATTGATTTGGCTATTGGACTAGCGGCAGGCGCAGCGGGTTCTTTTGCCAAAACCAGAAGAGAGATTGCCGATGCACTACCGGGGGTTGCGATCGCTGTTGCCCTCGTCCCACCACTCAGCGTTATCGGAATTGGAATAGCATTAGAATCTCAGACCGTGTCTGTTGGGTCTACGCTGCTTTTTTTAACAAACTTAGGTGGCATCATTCTCAGCGGCGGCTTGGTCTTTATTTGGCAGGACTACGGCTCTGTACGCAGAGCAAAAAAAGGGCTAGCGGCTTCAACCATCGTAGTTGTGCTGTTGGGTATTCCACTGGGGCTATCTCTACGCGAGTTGATTATTGAAGAAAGAACGCGTGGACTGGTCAGTCAGCTAGTTCGCGTTGAGACCTACACGTTTCGAGACGTCGATATTCGGCAGCTCAGCGTCGACTCTAGTAACAATCAGCTACGCGTCAACCTTGAAGTAGCTGCCCCAGATAACGACATTTCAGAACATCAAATCGGTCTGGTTCATCAGTTTTTAGAACACAAGCTCAACCGACCCATCACCTTAGATGTCAGCATCTTTCCAGTACAAGAATATTCTGTTCAGCAAGGTGCAAGCCAGCAGAAGGTGAATACAAGTTTTGGACTAGAAGATGCAAAGCGAGCAAACTGACGAGAAGGGCTAGCCTTATCGGTGCTTGGAGAAAGAAGCTGTGACAGCCTTTTCTAGCTGCCGAACACCGTTAGGCCGACTTGGATCAATTTGCAAATCGGTGACATAGTCATCGTGAGGATGCTTCGTAGGCTTGAAGGGTTTCACTTTGTTGATCACTCGGTAGCTCAGCTGTTTAATGTTGGAGCGAATGCCAGTTTCTTTGAGAGAACGGTGCTTAATGCCTAAGTTGCGCAAGATATAGCGGTTTGCCTTTTGCACCCGTTCGCGGCGCAGCTGCAAGGGTGCTTGATAGCTAGTTGTAAGCGACACGTTCATCGTCAGATTCTCAATACGATGAGGCGCATTGTGTGGCCAGGAGACAACGGTTCCTGGCGTTAGTAAAAACTGTTCTGCATAGCGGTCAAAGTCTCTTTTATAGGGTAAAAATTCAGAGACTTCTCCAGAATAAATCTCTTCTAAAAAGTTTTGTGGGACCAGCCGTAAGTCCATGGCGGGATAAACCCACAGCTTCTTTTGGCCGCTCATATGCCATAGCATATTTGGTGATTGGTCCATGTGGTAATACACCTGCGCGCCAGGTGAAGAGATCAGTAGCGTCGTAAAGCTGGCTTTTGGCCCCCCAAGCTGTGGGCAGTGCTGACCAACATAGTCGTACATGCCCTCTACGATATCGGCATAGTCCTGAGCGTACTTTTGCAAGAAGATCAAATTCAGCCAAAGGCGACCTTTTTCGACCGCGTTCCAGATGTCTTGCCCGCTGCTGTTGGGATGAATATCTACGCTTTGCCAGTCGCTACGGATAGTCGGATCAGGGCCCATCGTGAACGCCTGTAGCCATTCGCGTGGGTAGGTGTCGAGAACCTGAATCAGTGCGTCTTTTTGAAACAGCGGGAGGGTGTGATAGCTGTGCTTAAACAGCTGATTTTTTAGACCAAAAGCCGCGTATTCCTCGGCGCTCCAGTCTATTCGCGGCACGGTGTAGTCAGGTTTGCTATTTGCGGCTTTGGGAGTGGCAATCATGGGAGGCTAATCTCTTCGAGGGCTTTTGCAAGCGTTGGAGCGTTTTTGGCGTTGAGCATTGTGGAGTGACCACCGGGAACGTCTTTGACAGCGATCGCACGTTCACAAAAATCACCCCAGCCCAGCAGCGGATCGGCATACTCTTCCACATAGGGCCGGTCGCCGTGCGTACCGTTTCCTGAAGTGGCCCGCAGCAGCCACACTGAGCCAGTAAACTTGCGTCCGGGCCGATAGTGCTCATAGGCAAATACCAACAGCTCTCGCATCGATAGCCCCTGAATAAAAACAGGAATCGGCCAGCCGCGAGCTTGGAAAAATCCTAGCGATCGCGCTTTTGCGGAAGCTACCGCCTTCGCTCCTTTTGAAAAGACCTCATAACGCAGCACATTAGTTCCCTTCTTCCAGATTTTTTCAAGCGGCAGCGGAAAAGCTTGACCTGCCGCGTCACGCGTCACCTTCTTTTCTTCGAGCGCTTTTCCTAAGCGAGCAATGCGATCGCGGCTCACTCGGCCCACCTTTTTTCGCGCCCCTGGAGCAGGTGCATCCATCAGGCCCAGCGTGACCTCTTCACCCATAGCCTCCAGCTGCACGGCGATTTCAAATGCGATCACACCGCCAGCACAAAGCCCGCTCAGCCAGTAGGGGCCCGACGGTTGAACCTGACGAATCTGCTGCACGTAGTCGTTGGCGATTTGCGCTATTTGGCTATAGGCCAGCGGTGCATCAGGCGCAGTGCAAGGGCCAATCGCATAGACGGCGCGATCGCTCTGCATCTGCCGGGCCAAGTGCAGGTATAGCCCTGTCTCACCTTCTGCGTCATGTACTAGAAACAAAGCAGAACCACTCGAACCCAAGCGCAAAGGCAATAGTGTACTGCTGCTGCCTGTAGATTTTTCTGCAGAGGCTGATGCTGGGGCGCTCTGTGGGTGCGATCGCGGCAATGCAGCCTGCTCTGAACTATCTGAACTAAAACTATCTGAACTAAAACTATCTGAAATACTAGAACAATTAGCGGCCATTCGCTGCGCAAGCTGCGCCACCGTTGGCGCTGTAAAAATTTCTGTAGGCGGCATGCGGCAGTCAAACACGGCTTCTAGTTCAGCAAATAGCCGCATCACCAAAAGAGAGTTTCCGCCCAGCTCAAAAAAGTTGTCGGTAACGCCGAGCGCGTCGAGTCCTAGCACTGAACACCAAACTGCAGCTAGCTGCGTTTCGAGGGGCGATCGCGGCGCGACAATCGTCTGCTTGGCCGCCGCTCTATTTGGCATGGGTAAGGCGTTGCGATCAATCTTGCCATTGGCGTTTTTCGGCAGCGCATCTAGCACCACGACTGCCGCTGGCACCATAAACTTGGGCAGCTTTTCCTGCATAAAGCGACGCAAATCTTCGCGGTCTAGCTCATAGCCCGGCTTCATTGAAACGTAGGCCACTAGCCGCTTATCGCCCGGCGTATCTTCTCTAGCAATCACAATTCGAGACTGCACATGCGGGTACTGGTCCAAACAGGTCTCAATTTCGCCCAGCTCAATCCGGTAGCCGCGAATTTTCACCTGAAAATCTACCCGACCAATAAATCGAATCAGGCCAGTCTTATCCATCTTTACCCGGTCGCCCGTGCGATACAGCCGCTCACCTGGAATAAACGGATCGTCGCAAAAGGCCTTTGCGGTCTTTTCTGGCAAATTCATATAGCCATGGGTCACACCTGGCCCTCCAATGCAGAGTTCACCGGCCTCACCGGGCTGCACTGGCTGCAAATCTGCGTCTAAGACATAGGTTTTGGCATTGCGAATCGCTCGCCCAATCGGCAGATCGTCCGAGCCGTCGTAACCTTCAGCGATCGCATCGTAAAGTGTTGTAATTACTGTTGCTTCAGTAGGACCATACGCATTGAACAAACGCGGGTAATCGCCAATCGTGCGCAGCCACTGACGGCACAGGGTCAGCGAAGCCTTTTCACCTCCAAATAGCACCAGACGAAGGCTGGGCGGTAGTGTAAGGTCAAGGCGCTCAAGTCCATTCACCAGCTCATGCCAAAAAGCTGTTGTAAACTGAATCACGGTGACTTCGTACCTGGTAATGAAGTCAACAAAAGCCTGCGTAGAGCGCGCTATCTCATCGGTGCGCAAAGCTAAAGAGCCACCGGAGGCCAGCGTCGGATAAACCTCTGAGACAATGAAATCAAAGCTCATCGTAGAGAATTGCAGCATGCGATCGCTCGCGGTTAGCGCAAGCGCTTCAATCAACGCCAGCGTGTAGTTCACCAGGCCCCGGTGATGGGCCATTACACCCTTGGGATTGCCCGTAGAGCCAGAGGTGTAAATAACGTAGGCCAGCTGCTTTGGCTGAACGATCAGCTCTGGATTATGCGTGGGCTGCTTCGCCAGCAAATTTGCATCGGCATCTAGCTGAATAACGTTTGCTGAACCGCTCTCAAACTCTGACAACAGACTGGATTCGGTCAGTACAATTTGAGCATTTGCATCGCGAAGAATGTACTGTCGGCGGCTATCTGGATAGTCTGGATCAATTGGGACGTAAGCCGCGCCTGCTTTTAAGACACCGAGAAAGGCGACTAGCATATTGGGCGATCGCACCAAGCTAATCGCAATTAGCTGCTCTGCGACTACCCCTTGTTGAATCAAGTAATGAGCGAGCTGATTGGCCTGCTGGTTTAGTTCGCGGTAGGTGAGCCGACTGTTTTGATGGATAACAGCGATCGCCTCGGGCGTCTGCGCAGCCTGCCGCTCTACAAGCTGATGCAGACCCAGCGAAAATAGTTCGTTTGCAGCGGTCCATCCTTCTAACCACTCTGCCGATGATGGTTCTGCCGATGTTGGTTCTGCCGATGTTGGTTCTGCCGATGTTGGTTCTACCGATGATGGCTCTGATGCTAACTGACCTGCTGATTGACTTGACGCGCTGTCTCCGTCAGCCGATGGAGAGACCGGTTCTAGGGTTTGGGGCGATCGCAACATAGCCAAGCTCTAACTAAACAAAAGCCAGCCTTCAACCAAACGTGTTTATCAAAACCTGTTCAACAATCTACCGCTACTCTTCTAAAAGATATTCAAACTTTTCAGAAGAAACAGTCAGCCTATCGCTAATAACAGATTCAAAACTTGGTGGAAGCCTGCTGCTTAAGATGGATTCTCAGCTAGCAAGATTTGTTCCCTTGACTAACGACCTTCATACTTTCAACAAAGGTAAGCCGCACAAGTTTCACAGCATTGACATATCAAACGGCACCACTAGAAATATCGATATCTAACAGTTATAGCGGCTAGACCATACTGCCAAAAGACTCACCATACAGCGGTATGCCCAAAGTTTGCGGCGTGACGATCAGCTGTCGGCGGTGCACGCTGAGCCAGCCTTCATCTTTAAAGTCGCGCAGCAATCGCGTCACTGTCACCCGAGTAGTGCCAATAATCGTAGCCAGCTGATGATGCGTTAGCCGCACCCTAATGCGTACGCCATTCGGGCCAACCTGACCAAAGTCTTGAGCCAACTGCATAATCAAACTGCGCAACCGGTCGGTAACCAGTCGCTTGCCCGAAAACGCCAGCCAAGCTTCAGACTGCTGCAATCGGCGAACCAGCTGTGGAAACAGCGCCGAAGACAGCGCAGGAGAAGCCTCAATTTCTGCCAGGGACAGCGGCAGCAAATCAGTATCGTTAAGCGCCGTTGCCCAGTAAGGATGCAGATTCGTCAGTGACGAGCCAAACGCCATGGAAGGTCCACATAGACCGACAATGGTTTCGTTGCCATCCGCGTGAATCGTGTGTAGCTGAACGATGCCTCGGCAGATGATGTAGAGATGATTGGCCTGCAAAGGGATCGTCAAACCAGACGCGTATGAGATTAGCGATCGCTCCCGATACAGCTGCTCAATCTGACTCAAAAACAGGTTAGATGAAGCGTTAGTTTGCGCGGAAGTGGTAATTACTGGCAAAACGAATTAACCCCAAGTGGCTGCTAGCTTTTAGAGTCATCATTAGAGACCGGTGTTAACCCTATAGAAAGAATAGGTTAAGAAAACGGAAAGCTTTTAGCCGTCAACGGCTAAAAGCTTTCCGTTTCATTCTTCAACTGTTTAGCCGCTTATGCCACCTGGTAGGTCTGGTGACTAACTAAACTTGACTAACTAAACTGGGGCGAGCGATCGCACATCCGTCACTTCACCCGTCACCGCCGCAGAGACCACCATTGCCGGACTCATCAAAAGGGTGCGGCCAGAGGAAGACCCCTGACGCCCCTTAAAGTTACGATTAGAGGACGACGCGCTAATCTGAGTGCCTTCTAGTTTGTCCGGGTTCATCGCCAAACACATAGAGCAGCCTGGCTCACGCCACTCAAAGCCCGCTGCTTCAAAAATCTTGTCAAGGCCTTCTTTTTCAGCTTCTACCTTCACCCGTTCAGAGCCCGGCACCACAAAAGCCTTCACCCCGTCTGCAACATGGCGACCCTGAGCAATTTTCGCCGCCTCTTGCAAATCGCTCAGGCGACCGTTCGTACAGCTCCCAATAAAGCAAACATTCACCTTGGTTCCGGCTAACGGCTGTCCTGGCGAAAGCTGCATATATCGGTAGGCTTCTTCAGCAATTGGGCGCTCATCTTCTGGCATCGCGTCGGGCGTTGGAATCGACTCATTAACGCCAATGCCCTGACCGGGCGTAATCCCCCAGGTCACCGTGGGTGCAATATCAGCGGCGTCAAATACCACCACATCGTCATAGTCAGCCGTCGCGTCGCTACGCAAGCTCTCCCACCAGGAAACTGCCTTATCCCACTGGTCGGCTTTGGGTGCAAAGTCACGCCCTTTTAGGTAGTCATAAGTCGTCAGGTCAGGATTCACATAGCCACAGCGGGCGCCGCCTTCAATCGACATATTGCACAGCGTCATCCGCCCTTCCATCGACAGGCTCTCGATCGCTGTTCCAGCGAATTCGTAGGCAAAGCCCACGCCGCCTTTTACGCCTAGCTTACGGATGATGTGTAGCACGATGTCTTTGGCATACACCCCTTCAGGCAATTCACCGTTCACTTCGATGCGGCGAACTTTAAGCTTGGAAAGCGCCAGGGTTTGAGAGGCCAGAACATCACGGACCTGACTGGTGCCAATACCAAATGCGATCGCGCCAAAAGCCCCATGCGTAGACGTATGGCTATCGCCACAGGCAATCGTCATACCCGGCTGCGTCAACCCCTGCTCTGGGGCAATCACGTGCACAATCCCCTGAGAGCCCGAACCCACATTAAAAAAGCGAATCCCATGCGCTTTCGTATTTTCTTCTAGCGCACTCATCATCTTCTCTGCCATCGGGTCAGCAAAGGGCCGCGACTGATCTTCAGTCGGCACAATGTGATCGACTGTCGCCACCGTACGGTCGGGATACATTACCTTCAGCCCCCGCTCGTTTAGCATGGCAAAAGCTTGGGGGCTCGTCACCTCGTGGATCAGGTGCAGGCCAATAAATAGCTGAGTTTGGCCAGAAGACAGGGTGCCAACGGTATGTGCGTCCCAAACTTTGTCAAAAAGAGTGCCTTTGCTCATAACGATAATCGGGCTCCTCAAAGAGGCGCTGAAAGTACTAAAACGAATCGATTAACTATAGTAGACTATGTAGCCGCTAGGCGGCGCTAGACACACATTGATAAGAACCCAAGAAATAGCGCTACCCGCACAAGTGTATCGTCATGTGCTCAATTTCTTGGCCAGTCAAGCCACACCCGAACAAATTTCAGACTTTCACCCCACTGCTGAAATGCAGGAAAGGCTAAGGCAATTGCTCAATAGAGAGAAAGCGGGTGGTTTCAGCGTTGGTGAGCGTCAAGAGCTAGATGAATACGAGCGTATCGAACATCTCATCATCATGCTGAAAACGGGCAGCTTAACGAACTTCAATCAGGCCAGAAGTTTGTGACCTATATTCCTGCAAATTTGCGACGGCAAGTTCTAGAAAGAGCAAACTACAGCTGTGAGTATTGTTTGCGACCAAGCAGCGTCAGCTTTTATCCTCACGAGGTTGACCATATTGTTGCGACCTAGCATGGCGGTGAAACATTATCAGATTATCTAGCGT
>CALDSK010000196.1 GCA_937911865.1 uncultured Synechococcus sp. | reverse complement strand
GTGCCATCTGTGTCCCATAGCTTTACCGTATTGTCCCAACTGGCCGTGGCGAGCGTATCACCATTGGGTGAATAGTAACCTCATCTATCAGGAAGTTCTTAGCCGTGATGCAGACGACAGCGGACTTGCAACCTGGATCGACACCGCAATCAATCAGTCACTTGACGCTGTACGCGCAGAAGTGGCTAACAGCCCAGAATCAAGAGAACGAATTGCTAATCTCTATCGGAATATACTAAACCGTGAAGCCAGCGCAGACGAGATCAATAGCTGGGTAAACGTCTTACAGAACATCGACTTTACCGCTGTTGAAGAAGCCATTCTCAACAGCCCAGAAGCCCGAGATTCTTAAGCATCGAACTTAGTCACTTCCCTTTAGCGCTTCGTAGCATAAACAACTTTATGCCGTGTTTTGGAACATTCGGTACTCCGAAACACGGCGTCTTTAATTCTAGCTTCAGCAGCTTTTCGTGACGGAACCAGCTTGTTTTCTCAATCCATACCTGAGTCGCCAGTCAGCTCATTCTAATACTTAATCCGATCGCGATTCGTCCCACCCACATTCTTCTCCAAAAACTCAATCATCTTTCTCGCCACGTCTAGCTTGGTCGCTTTCTCAATCCCTTCAATCCCCGGCGAAGAATTCACCTCCATCACCACCGGACCGTGAGCCGACCGCAACAGATCTACCCCTGCAATTCGTAACCCCATTGCCTTTGCCGCCTCCACCGCTGTACTTCGCTCATCCGGCGACAGCTTCACCTGCACAGCATTTCCACCTCGGTGCAAATTCGAGCGAAACTCTCCTGGGGCGCCCTGTCGCTTCATCGCCGCAATTACCTTGCCACCAATCACAAAACAGCGAAGATCCGCGCCCTTAGCCTCCGCCACAAACTCCTGCACTAAGATATTCGCATTCAACCCTCGAAAGGCCTCGATCACCGATGTCGCCGCCTGCTGCGTTTCAGTCAGCACCACGCCAATGCCCTGCGTCCCTTCTAGCAGCTTAATCACCAGCGGCGCACCGCCTACAATGCTAATTAGACCGTCAATCTCTTAAGTAGAATGGGCAAAGCCCGTGACCGGCAAGCCAACCCCTTTTTTCGACAAAATCTGCAAGCAGCGTAGCTTATCGCGAGACCGAGAAATCGCCTGAGACTCATTCGCCGCAAACACATCCATCATCTCAAACTGTCGCACCACCGCCGTACCGTAAAACGTATTCGACGCACCAATCCGAGGCATCACCGCATCCACACCTTCAAGCGGCTTTCCCTGATATAAGATCTGAGGATTTCGCGACGTAATGTTCATATAGCAGCGCAAATAGTCGATTACCTGAACCTTATGGCCACGGCTTTCCCCCGATTCTTTAATCCGACGTGTTGAATAAAGTTCGGAGTTTCTCGACAAAATTGCTATTTTCATGCTTTATTTTCTGACTACCTTTAATCTTTTTCGTCTTGCGACCTTTCGCACGGCTGCTTTTCAGCTTATGCTTTGGTGCTGAACTCTGTAGATAAGACTGGCCAGAATCGACTAAAAATCGCTGGCGAACGGCTTGACGACCCAGCAACATTCTAAAACCCATCATGTCCCGATTCGTTAGCGTTAATTCAATCGGCCACTGTAAACTGTTTGTCGCCACCAGCGTTTCAATCACCGGACGCATCTCCGCCTGGCCGCTAGAACTCCTGATCGAACGCATCTCCAACAGTTGGGCTTCTACTGTAACCGTCTTCTTTTTATGCCGCTGAGCCGGGTGCACCTTAAACCGTACAAAGTCTACATCCGCCCGTTTAAACAGCTCGATATCAAACGCATGTAGCGCCGAAGACCGGGCCCCTGTATCGATTTTTGCTTTCACACTGGTCACTGACAGCTCCGGCAAAGCGAGCCGCTCTCTCCAGCCAATCAGCGGTAAATCGGTTCGCTCAGCAGCTGTCATAAGCAGTCACACACATAAGCAGTCACACAAAGTACGAACGTCACAATTATTGTTCAACAGCGGCGCACCAGAAAGGTCAAGCCAGTAATATCTCACAAAAGGCACTCTCAAGATCTCAAAAACCACAATCTCAAAAAATCAGTCGCTCTAACCAAACACTTTCAGCACACCCACTAGCATCACCACCAAATACACCAGATAAATCCCAATCAACAAACACACTTCCCACAGCTCAAAGCTGCTCTTTCGCCTACCCCACCGAATCAACGCTGCATACACCGCCGCTAGCAGCGCCACAAACCCTAAATTCACACTAAACAGCAGCGTATCTTCTATCGGCAGGCCGACAATAGCCAACGGAAAAAATGCCAGCGTCATCGTTGCCGTATTATCTGCAATTACGCTCGTTGTCGCCGCTGTCATTTGGCCACTGCGCGCTACGCTCCAAGTCGCAAACACCTCTGGCGCAATACTCAATGTCGAGGTGATAAACAGTCCTCCAATTAACGCTGAAATGCGCAAAATAGAGACAATCTGCTCAGTCGCCGTCACCACAAAATAGGCCCCCACCGCCAGCGCCAGCACACCACAGCCCGCCCGCAAAATCTCCGAGCTACGCCACCTTACCGTTTTACCCGGCCGCCGATGTCGCAGCACCGCCTGGGCCACATACACCCCATAGGCCATCAGCATAATCCATCCGTCTATCGGCTGTAGGCCGCGCCAGCCGGGCGGTATTGTCAATAGCGCCGCTAGGGCAATTACACACAGATAGGGAATGGCCTGAGCTGTCAACGCTTCAGGCTTCAGACGCAGCGCCGTCCAAGATCTAAAAACATTCAGCCGAGGGCCGTCATCTTGGTCAGCATTGCCTTTACGGTCAAAATCGCCGCCCATACCTGGTTGAATATTCTGATTAGCCTCTCGCGTTTGCGACGCTAGGTACGCCACCGTCACGATAGCCGGTACTGAGATAATATTGCTCCCTAACAAATTACCCAAACCAATATCCGACAACCCTTGAACGGCGCTCATCGTGTTGGTTCCAATCTCAGGACTCGCCGTCGCCAGCGCAACAAAAGCAGCGCCTGCCGCCTCAGAAACGCCCCACTGTTGGCGCAGTTTTTGCAAAGGAATTGCCAGCTGGTCGGCCTCCCAATGAGCCGCCCACACAGCGCATAACAAAACGAATATCCATAAAACAATCATGCTTCAACAGCCGCTTGAGGCAGTTGAAGCATACTATAGCAAACCTCAGATAACAGGAGTCACCCATTGGGCTTAGTTGATTTTTAGAGAGTGATTTTTAGAGAGGACGTTATCGATGAGAATGGCGTTGTAAATAGAGCTACGATCTTGGCAGGATATCGCAGTCACAACCAAAGGGTTTTGAGTACCTTTAATGAAGAGAAGCTACTTACTTTTAACGTGAAGCAAGGCGGGTAATGAGAAGCAAGGCTGGGAGGCTCTGTGCGATTTGTTAGAAGGCGAAGTCAAAGTCTCTGTCGAAATCAAAGTCTTTATCTCTGAATATCTCTGATACATATCCTAATACGGCAATTCCTGATAGCTCTGTCCAGTTAAAAGGTTGGCAGGGTGAGTCTGGTTATTCATCGCCTGGTAGATAAGTTTTGGTCGTTGGTTTCAGGTGCGAAAATGAAAAATACACGCTATTACGCACAGCTACTAAGTACGGCTCTTGTTATCTCTTTGTTTTCAACAGTAGCTGGGAGTACACAAGCAGTTGAAACAACGACAGACACATCTGAGAGAGTTGAGAGTGTTTATACCTCTCTAGATCTCGATAACTGCGAAGTGATTGCAACAGCGGTAGACGTCGATGATGAGCAGTATCGCTGCGAAGGCTATCAAAACATTCCTTTATACGTCACTAAATACGTCACTAACGGAGACGAACGATTCGATGTAGACGCGGGCGTTCTCAACGACGAGTCGATATCTAGTGGGCTTACTTTCAACAAGCCCGGCGACACGGTTGAATGGCGTCTTCACGATGGCGAGCCCGTAGCGTTTATTTTGCGATATGACTTCGCCACAGGGGACGCAAATCAAGACCGCTGGTCACAGCTGGCAGTTTCTACCATTGGTAAAGAGAACTCGCCAGGTTGCCTGATTGACTGGGTAAGGGGTAGCGGACATAGTCAGAACGTGGCTGCTAGACGGTTAGCCGATGCGTATGCTGACGGTTTTGACTGTGAGTCAGACGTCAGGGAGGATAAAACGGTCGAACTGCCTCTTGATGAACAGACAAACCGAGCCGTTGCCCGTGATACGGTTGCCGGGTTTGCTGTCCACGATTACCTTGTAGAAGCAACCACAGGTCAGACGCTACAAGCCACTTTGCGCAGTGATGGGCCGGCGCTGGTGCTGGTGCTCGAAGATGACGAAGCGCAGACTGAGGGTACAAGTGCGCTTCCTCGGACAAGGTTTGAACCCCTTACAGAAGACCCGAATGGAGAGGGCGGCTGGCTTTGGGAAGGTAATTTACCTAGCGATGGTGTGTATCGCGTACGGGTCGGACACTCTGGACCAGCGGCGAATCAATCGGCCGTGAGTTCATATTCGCTGACTGTCGATGTCGAATAAGGGTTATTTCATTCAGACTCGTTCGATTTGTGTTTGAGATTTGTGTTTAAGAGGGTGCCGTTTAAACGACACCCTCTCAAACGTGCCTTAGGACTTATATTAGGAGTCAGCTATAGCTGTTGTTAGTCAGGAACTCTCTTTAATTTGTCACGTCAGAAACGAACCAGAGTATCTTGGGAAACTGATCGCTACTACGCTTCTATTAAACAAAGGTATCGCAGAACACAAAAAGAGCTGCTGCTGGGCATTTTTGCACTGGTGGGTGTGATTGGTGCAGGAACGCTTTGGTACTGGCTCGTTGAAGGTTGGCGCTTTACTGAATCGCTGTATATGACGGTGATTACTCTGGCCACCGTTGGCTTCTCAGAGGTTCAGCCTTTGGGCGATCGCGGCCGCCTCTTCACAATTTTGCTCATTTTTATGGGAATCTTTGCAGTCGGTTATATCGCTAACCGATTTACAGAAGCTATCGTCAGAGGATACTTTCAAGACGGAGCGCGCTTAAACCAACGTCGTAAGCTTATGCAGGGATTGTCCAGACATTACATTGTATGTGGCTTTGGGCGAACAGGCCGCCAAATTGCCGAGGAGTTTTCCTTACAGAAAATTCCGTTTGTGGTGGTCGATGCTAGCGAGGAGGCGGTGCAACAGGCGCAGCAGCTAGGGTTTATGGCCGTACAAGGAGACGCGACCTTAGACGATACCCTGCATTTGCTAAAGCTAGAAGCGGCAACTTGCCTGGTGTCTGCCCTAACGTCTGATGCGGAAAACCTGTATACGGTACTCTCGGCTAGAACGCTCAACCCGAAGGTGCGAATTATTGCTAGAGCTAGTAGTGAAGAAGCGATTCAAAAGCTACAGCGGGTAGGTGCGGACGCGGTCATTTCACCCTACATCACTGGAGGTAAACGAATGGCCGCAGCGGCTTTGCGTCCTCAGGTGATGGACTTTATGGATGGGATTTTTTCGGGGGGCGATCGCACCTACTACATGGAAGAGTTTGTGCTCGATCCAACCGTTTGCAGCCAAATTGGTCAAACGCTGAGTGAATCTCAGCTCAGGGCGCGAACCGGCGTGTTAATTGTCGCTATTCAAAGAAATCAGGGCGAGCTAATTATTGGGCCTACAGCAGATGTACAGCTACAGGCAAAAGATTTTCTGATCTGTTTGGGCACCGCTGAACAGCTACAAAGTATGAATGATATTCTCTCTCCGATTAACCTCAAGCCTCTACAGCGCCCGCTTCAATAAGCCAGAACAGTAGTTTTGTGCAGAAGTTTCGTGCAGAAGTTTTGTACAGAGCAACAAGCTTGCAGCGCAATAGACCTATAAAACAACGGCGCTATTTGTTTACCGCGCTATTCGTTTAAAGTGCCTTCTCTTTTATGATGTTGCAGCTGCTGCACAAAACCAGCTGCGGCAATTTCAGCTGTGGCCTTCAGCGCATCTGCCGCAACGCCATCGCGGGCACTACCGGAGAGACCCACTAATATCATCAAAACATAGTCCGACAGGGCAGTGACCGCATCTTTAGAGATAGTAGGCTCAGCAGTTGCAATGTAATCGCAAATCAACTGCCTCGTCGCCGATCGAAATCCTGCGGTTAAGGCCTTGGCTTCTGCATCACTACAGTTACGGGTCGCATCCATGACTAGGCAGCCGCAGTGCTCAGGGTCGCGGGTGTAGGCTTCTGCGGCGCACGCGAAGAAATGAGTCATGACTTCTGAAAGGTCGCCTTCTACGCTCAAAGCAGCAGATAGCCAGTCTCCTTGACTTTGAATGTAATGCTTTAATACCTGCTCAAAAAGCGATCGCTTATTGCCGAAAGCCGAATACAAACTGGGCGCAGTAATACCCATAGACTTACTCAGTTCTGCAACTCCCACACCGTCATACCCCTTTCTGTGAAAGAGATCCAGCGCCGATAGAATCGCGGCGTCTAAATCAAAACCTCTGGGACGACCTCTGGGGCGACCTCTTTTCCCTATTTTTTTAGTGGTCACTAGTTTATTGCGATTTTCTCTGTTATGGTTATTTCTATAGTACTCGATATAGAAATAGGAAGTCCAATCATGGTGACACTATCAGACAAAAAAGCACTCGTTCTGGGCGGCAGTCGCGGCATTGGCGCTGCGATTGTAGAACGCTTAACCGCAGACGGTGCCAAGACAACGTTTACCTATGGCAGCTCAGCAGAAGCAGCCGAGGCTCTAGCGAACAAAACGGGTGCGCAAACCCTGCAAGCCGACAGCGCTGATCGAAACGCCGTCAGTCAGCTGATTGCCGATCAAGGACCGTTAGACGTCTTGGTGGTTAACGCAGGCATTGGCGTGTTGGGCCATTCGCTAGAGCTAGACCCTGATGATGTAGACAAAATGATCGACATCAACGTACGCGGCCCCTACCATGCGGCAGTCGATGCGGCCCGGCAAATGCCTGACGGCGGGCGGATTGTGATTATTGGTTCAGTGAATGGCGATCGCATGCCTTTTCCAGGTGGCGCGGCCTACGGCATGACAAAGTCAGCGGTGCAGGGAATGGTACGTGGACTGGCGAGAGATTTTGGCGATCGCAACATTACCGTTAACAGCGTTCAACCCGGTCCGGTGAACACCGATCTCAATCCAGAGGACGGCCCGATGAAAGATACAATGCATTCTTTTATGGCCATTAAGCGTCACGCTCAGCCTGAGGAAATTGCCGGTATGGTGGCTTACTTAGTAGGTCCAGAAGCAGCCATCGTAACGGGCGCACAGCATACGATTGACGGTGGATTTGGCGCGTAGGAGGTTAAATCCTCTACCTCAAGCTTTTGTGATCGCTCTCGATCTGTTCTTTCTAAAACACAGAATATAAGCGGCAGGAATAAAGTAGAGCGCCAGTAGAGTAGCACCGCCGAGACCTCCAGCGATCGCAATTGCCAAAGGTGGCCAGAAGCCAGTCGGATCAAGCATCAGCGGTACAAAGCCAATGATCGTGGTTACCGTCGTGGCAGCAACATGCCGGGTCGCCTTTAGGACCACGGCTACGGTCGCCTTTACATCGCCTAGTTTTGCCAGCGGATCTTCTCTGAGTGCGGCGAGCACCACAATAGAGTCATTAATTGCCAGACCAATCAAGCCCAGCGTTCCTAAAATTGCAGTAAACCCGAAAATAGAATTGAACAGCCATAAAGCCATCGCAGCTAGGCCCACCGCACAGATAGCAACGACCGCCAAAAGTCCGGCAATGGCAAACGAATTGAAAGACAGTACCAGCGTCGCCACCATTAAAATCATTAAAACACCAACAGAAGCGAGTAAGTTGCCGACTGCGCTACCTCTAGCATCGGCCTCGCCGCCGTATTCAATGCGGTAGCCCGCAGGTAGCTCAAAGCTGTCAGCTTCTAACTGCTGCTGAAAGCGCGTAAGAATCGCATCTGGCAGCGCACCCGCAGCCAAAAATGCCTGTACAGTGTTAACTCGCTGACCGTCGTAGTGAGCAATGGTGGCAATATTAGGAATCAAGCTAATATCTGCAACAGCTGAAAGCGGAACAGGGTTACTGCTGCTGTTTGAAGAGTTGTTGTTTGAGATGAGATCAATTGAGGCGATCGCACTCAAGTTTCCTCGATCTGCCGCGCCAACTTGAACCCGCACCGGAATGTCTTCAGTATCTTCTCGCAAAGAGCCACCGACTACACCGTCTAAGGTCGCATTCAGCTGAGTTGCGATCACACCATTATCCAACCCAGCGCGGCGAGCAGCCGCTTCGTCAACAGCCAGTGCTAGCTTAGGCTGCGCCTCAGTTAAGCCCGCACGCGTATGGATGACGTTAGGAATTTTGGCTAGCTCACCGCGCAGCTGGTTGCCTAAGGTTCTCAGCGTTGGCATATCAGAGCCATACAGCCGCAGCTCAATAGGAGCAGGAAAAGGGGGCCCTTGCTCTAGCTGCCTGACCAGGATTTGCGCCTGAGGAAACGCGGCATCCAACTGTTGTTGTAGTTCTGTAATAGTTTTTTGCAAGTTGTCAGTGCTGCTCAGTTGAACGATGCCCTGAGCATAGTCAGAGGCATTTTCTTTGTTTGCAGCGACGTTATAGAAAAAAGTAGGCGCGCTTTTGCCCAAAAACCAGTGCACTTCATTAACGGCAGGGTGCTGTTGGATAAGATCTCTAGCAGCGAGGACCTGCGATCGCGTCAAAGATAGCGCACTCTGCGTTGGTAGCTCAAACTCAATTTGGAACTGGTCTCGGTTAGTCGGCGGAAAAAACTGTTGCGGTAAGTTCGCAAACTGCACAAAACCAATCACCGGAAGAATGAGTGCTAGCCCAACGCCCATTAGCGGACGGCTAAACATCGATCGCAGACTACGAGCGTATAAACGAGTCAGTGAACGATTGGCAAAGCCGCCTTCCCACCAGCCTACGGCAGAGTTCACTTCGAGGCCCACTGCTTGCTCCGCATTATACCGGGTAGGCCATCGTCGATAAATGAGTCCAATCAATGACACAATCACAGTTAGAGAAAGCACCAGAGAACTCACCAGCGCCAAAATAACCGTCGTGCCGATGGTGCCAATAAACTCGCCTGTACCGCCGGGCGAGGTAGCAATCGGCACGAACGCCAGTACTGTTGTTAGCGTAGAAGCAAGCAGGGGCACCGTTAAGTGTTTTACAGTTTCACTCACAGCCAGCGACGGATGCATCCCGGCTCTCAAGCGAATTTGAACCTCGTCAACAACCACAATGGCATTGTCAATCAATAGCCCCAGTGAAATAATCAGCCCGGTTACTGACATCTGATGCAGCGGAATTGCCATTGCCTTCATGCTGCCAAACACCATCAGGGTTGCTAGTGGCAGCGCCAGCCCAACAATCACCGCCGAGCGCCAGCCCAGCATAAACAGCGAGACTAAAATTACCAGCAGAGAACTCATCAGCAAATTGCCAATGACCCCGTTCAGCCGCTGCTGTACGTATTGGCTTTGATCGAGCACGGTTGTTAAGCTCAATCCCTGTGAGAGGGACGCTTCAAACTCACTGAGTACCTGCCGTGCCGTTTGCGCCCACAGATCTACCCGGTAGCTCGACTCCACCTGCACCGACAGCACCACTGCAGGTTTACCCCCGACCAGCGCCAGCTCTTCTGCCGGTTCACGGACGGCTTTGGCCACAGTGGCCACATCGCCCAGCTGCCTGATCTGCCCGGCCTCGCCTACTCGAATTGGAATTTGCCGGATTCTCTCTAAAGAATCCAATGCGCTGTCAACTTCTAGCAGCAGCTCATCGGTGTTACTCTGCAATTCTCCGGCTGACAGCTTGGCGTCACTGGCCTGAATCTGCTGTGATATCGTTTGCGCCGTTAGCCCAAGTCTGGCAGCGGCTAACTGGTCAATATTGACCTGAATTTCTTCCTCACTTTCTCCATACACCTCTACCTTATCGGTGCCAGGAATGGCTTCTAAATTATCTTGCAGGCGCTGCGCTACGCGCTGCAAAATAGCTGAATTAACCGGTGTATCCATGTCCCAGGTCAGGCCGACAATTAGCGCATTGGCCGATACATCTGCATCTTCGTAGGTCGGATCTAGCGCGCCGGACGGTAGCGTTGGCGTGACATCTTCTAGCTGACTACGGATTCTTGCCCAGACGGGTGAAACGTTGGCTACCGTATCTTTTAGGGTGATTGTGACGACTGAAATGCTGGCGCTAGAGGTCGATTCAATTGAATCTATTTCTTCAACATCAGAAAATTCTTCTTCTATTTTGTCGGTCACTAGCGATTCGACCCTTTCAGCGCTAGCGCCTGGAAAGAGAGTGGTAATGCTGGCTGCTCGCTGAACAATTTCGGGATCTTCTAGTCGAGGCAGCGTCAGAAAAGAGGACGCTCCCCAAACAACAATCAGCGTCAGCGTTAAAAAAAGCAGCTGACGATTGCGATAGAACAGATTCATTACAAAGCCTCTTCTGCTGTTGTTTCTTCTGATATGTCTTCAGGTTTTACGAGCTGACTTGCGACGACCCGGTGAGTCCCGGCTGCAATAATGCGATCGCCCTCAGCAACCAGCCCTCTCACGAAAGCTCTATTGCTAGACAGCCCATTTCTAGACAAACTGTCAGCTTCATCGATAGATTGATCAACAAACTGACCACTCGGTGGCTCACCCTCGGTGTGTAGCACTTCCACATCTCGCCGAGTGACCCGGTACGCTTCCGCAGCCTGATCTTTTTCCAGCACATACACCGACCACAGTCCTTGATCGCCAGCAATCAGGGCAGTGCTGGGTAGCCAGTATCCCGAAGCCGTCTGCTGCTCGGCTACAGAGAGCCGGGCGGTCGCGCCAATGGTGAGATCGTCATCTGGCGCTAGCTCTAGAACAATGGTGACCGTTTGACTGGTTTCATCCACCTCTGGCAGCTGCGCAGTAACGGTGGCAGGATGCACTCGTGAGCCGACTTGCACGGCAGTGTGATCGCCGACCGACAGCCGCTGTGCTACCGATTCGGGCACACCAATTCGCGCTTCTACTGACCCCTTTTCTACCAGTTTCATCACCTGTTGAGAGGCGCTAACAACAGTGCCTTCATCCACTGCTCGCGCGGCGACTTCGCCAGCAAACGGCGCGAGTAAAACGCTTTTGTCGATCGCAACGTCAATTTCTTCAAGCTGCGCGTCTATGCGGTCAACCTGCGCGGCTTGGGCAGTAATTTGTTCTTTTCGGGTGCCGTTTTGCAGGGCTTCTAGCTGACTTTGCGCCTGCTGTAATCGGTCGGCGATCGCCTTTGCGCCAAACTCTCTTTCATCTAATTCCTCTCGGGAAATAGCGCCCTGATCATAGAGCTCTGCTCGTCGATTGGCCTGCAAAGTCGCGAGCGAAAGCTGATTGTTCAAATCGCTGACCGCACCTTCAGCCGCCGCAATATCTTCAGAGCGGGGGCCTGTGTTTAGCTCATCTAGCTGGGCGAGGACCTGTCGCCTTTGGGCTTCTAGCTGCGATCGCTGTGCCTGTAAGTCTCGCGTATCTAGCCTGGCCAACGGTTCACCCGCAGCTACCACACCGCCTTCATCAACCAACAGTGTCGTCACTGTTCCGGCTCGCTCAAACCCTAATTCACTGCTGCGCCGAGCAGCAAGTTCACCCGAGTACACTCGATTAGTCGAATAGCCTTCTACTAAGCGCAGCCGCATCGTTTCCACAAGCAAAGCCTGCGCTGCCTCCACTCCTTCAGTCTGCTCTCCCAAATTTCTAGAAACCAGCACCACAGGTACAACTAGCAGCGGCGCAATCAGCAACCATTGCCACTGCTTGCGATGCCAGCGGTCTCTCAGGCTGCTAAAAGGTTTATCCAAAGGCAAATTCGTTGAATCCAATTCCGAGGCAGTCATACTCAATTAGTTGATATCCAACTTGTTGCATACTACACGTCCAAAGTATACTCAACATGTTGAGTATGTCAATTCAATTTTCTTCAAAACTTCAATGGCTCTCGCACACACCATACTGGCTCTGCTCTTAAAGCGTCCTGGCAGTGGCTACGACATCACCAAGTCGTTTGATGAGGAACTTAGCTGCTACTGGAAAGCCACTCAGCAACAGGTTTACCGGGAGCTAAACAAGCTCACCAAACAGGGCTGGGTCAATTTTGAAACGGTACCCCAGGCAGGAAAGCCCGATAAAAAGCTCTATCACATCACTGAAACGGGCAAACAGGAGCTCACTCGCTGGTACACAGAACCGACCGAGCCCACACCCATTCGTGAGGACTTACTGGTTAAAGTTCTCATCGGTTATAAAATGCCTCAGCCTATGCTGATAGAGGAGCTGAAACATCGCCAAAAAATTCATAGCGAGCTGCTAGCTGAGTATCGAGCCATAGAAGCCAAACATATGGCCGGTAATCAGGACGTCGAAATGCAGTTTATGTACCTTACGCTCAAGCGAGGCATTGCCTATGAAACATCCTGGCTAACCTGGTGTGAGGAAGTGATTGCTATGCTGCCTCACCTAACAGAAAAACCAGATAAAGACCTTCCTTCACTGCCATAGCCACTAAGTCATAGTTTGTCATAGTTTATTTGTTCTATTAGGCTTTTTGTACTATCTTGGTGGGGCTACATTTGCAGCGATGGTGATCTTGTGATGACTAAGCTCCTTCTGATTGAAAGTCCTGGCAAGCTTAAAAAGCTGAGCCAAATTTTAGGCCCTGGTTGGACTGTAAAGGCCAGTATGGGGCATATTCGTGAGCTGACGAACGAGGGAGAAGATGCGCTGGGTTTCGATTTGACAGGCGATCGCATTACCTGCAAATACGCCCCTAGAGATGCCCGCGCTAAAAAGACCATTGCCGGTCTACGGCAAGCGGTTAAGCAAGCTGACACGGTGTACATTGCCACCGACCCAGACCGTGAGGGTGAGACAATCGGCTGGCATTTGCAGCAGGCACTACGTCTGAAGTCGCCGCGCCGAGTCGTGTATAGCGAAATTACGCCAGCGGCTGTGCGCAAAGCCGTTGCTAACCCACGTACGCTTGACCAATCCCTGGTTGCGGCAGGGCGGGCTCGCGATTGCCTAGACAAGCTGGTGGGCTACAAGGGCAGCCGCCACGTGGTGTGGCCGCTCAACAATGGCGCAAAGTCAATGGGACGCGTGCAGAGCGCGGCGCTGCACCTGCTGTGTCAGCGAGAACGAGAGATTCAAAAGTTTAAACCAGAAGACTATTGGAGCGTTTCGGTTACTTACGAAGAAGGGTTTAAGGCGTTTTACAGACAAACACCGAATAAGCGATCACCAACAGCCGGTCGGTCAAAAGCGAAGGCCGCTGATGACGCAGAAGAGAAAGCAACAGATAAAAAAAATCCTAAAGAGACAGAATCTGAAAGAGTCAGCTCGCAAGCAGAGGCCGATCGGTTAGTTGCGATCGCCCGCAACAACCCTCACCATGTTCTCTCTATAGAAGGCAAAATCAAACGCCAAAACCCACCTGCACCCTTCATCACATCCACCCTGCAACAGTCTGCGGGCTCCAAGCTGCGCTTTACCCCAGACCAAACGATGAAAGTTGCCCAGTCGCTTTATGAGGGCGGTCATATCACCTACATGCGGACAGATTCTGTTGTACTGGCAGCGCCTTTTTGCTCAGCGGTTAAAGCGTATTTAACTCAGCACGACCCCACTAACGTACCAAAAACAACCGCGAAACATCGCGCGGCAAAAGGCGCACAGGCCGCCCACGAAGCGATTAGGCCGACAGATGTCACCGCGACACCTCAGCAGTTGGGCCATACTCTCTCTGGAGACGCCGAAAAGCTGTATACCCTGATTTGGAACCGGGCAGTGGCATCACAGTGCTGCCCGGCTCGCCTGCGTAAAACCAGAGTTGTCACGCAGTCGGGCGAAGCCTATTGGGAGGCGAGAGGTCAGGTCATAGAGTTTGCTGGCTATACCCGCTATTGGAATAACATCAGCGCGGACTCTCAGCTACCAACACTTCAACAGGAACAGGTTGTGCAGTTGACGCAGGCTCAGTCGGAGCAAAAGCAAACGCAGCCACCGCCGCGCTATACCGAGCCGAAGCTGGTGCAGCTGATGGAGCGCAAGGGCATCGGTCGGCCCAGTACCTATGCGCCAACAATTAAAACACTGCGATCGCGAACCTATGTGCATCTCCTGAAAGGGAAGCTTCAGCCGACGGCGCTAGGGCTAGCGCTAGATTCGGCGCTGGAGATGCTGCTGCCGGATTTGATTCAGCCAGAGTTTACCGCAAAGATGGAGGCAGATTTGGATGCGATCGCCTCGGGCAAAGAAGACTGGGAGAGCTATTTAACGGGCTGGCACCGTGACTACTTTGGACCGGCCATAGAGCAGGCCAAAGTTAAGCTGAACGCGGAGAAGATGAAGGCACTCAGAGCAGGCTCTACCTTTGCAGCTGTTGCCTCGCGGCCTGTAGTAGAGACGATTAAAAGCGACTCTAAAGGCAGCTCTCAAGATAAATCAGCTAAAGGTGGCACTCAAAGCAAATTAGCGAGCGAGCAGCCGTCTAAGCGTCAACCAAATCAGGTAGGCAGCGAAACAACAGGTCGGCCTCAAAACAATCGGAACAAAAAGAGTAAAACCATCTGCCCAACGTGTCAGCAGGCCCTGAGCAAAATTCCCTCGCGCTCGAAGAAGCTAAAGGCAAATCACTTTTTGAAGTGCGAGTCCCCCGGCTGCGATACGGTCATGTTCTGGAATCCGAAGCAGAAAGGCTATGAGCTGCCCTATGCAAAGCGAGCGGTTGATCCAAAAGCCTTTACAGACTATCCCTGCCCAAGCTGTGGGGCACTGCTGATAAAGCATAGCTACCAAAAAGACGGCAAAGACAAGGTGATGCTACGCTGCTCGATTTTGGACAATCGGAAGGGTAAGTGTAAGGACGTTGCGTTTTTTCAGAGCAGAGAGGGTGGATTTTGGTCACCGAAGTTTGGCGTGCTGAAGACAGTAGACGCCGCGCAGTGACAAAAGATTACTAAAAGAAAATCGATAAAAGAACGCTACAAGAGAGAACGCTAAAAAGAGAAAGCTAAAGGAAATATACCAATCTGTACGGGTCTCTACAGAGCGGGTTTGCTTAGCGTTATGCTATCAAGGCTGTCACCTCACATCTGATTACTATGGGGCAATCGCCTAACAAGTTCTCCGGCTGGTTGCCTGCTGCTTTTTCTCCCTCTACTTTTTTCCCAGATTTGCCCCGTGAAATTTGGATTCTTGTCTCTGGCCAGCTCTTTCTTTACATTGGTCAGGGGTTTACGCTGGTTTACTCTTCTATTTTCTTTGTTAACGAGCTAGGGTTTTCACCCACGCAGGTGGGCTTAGCGCTTAGCTGCTCTGGGCTGTCGGGTATTTTTGCGCGGTTTTTCGCGGGGTTTGCTATTGACTCTAAGCTCTTAGGGCGTCGTGGGACCTTGCTGCTGGCTTCGGTAACCTGCGCGTTGGCGTGTCTGTGTTTGGCGTTTGCAAATACGTTTGGGCTGCTGGTAGCGGGCAATTTGCTGATGGGGATTGGGGTCAGTCTTTATTGGCCGGCGACATTAGCGGTGACGGCTGATTTGAGTACGGATGAGAATCGGTCAGAGGCGTATGCGCTTTCTCAGCTGTCGAATAATTTGGGGATGGGATTGGGGGCACTGCTGGCAGGTGAGTATATTGCATTAGATGGCAGCTACCGGGCGCTGTTTCTGGCGAAGGGGCTGGTGTATTTGTTGTTTGGCGGGGTGATTTGGTGGGCGATCGCAGAAACGCGCCAGCATGAAACAACGCTGAAGCAGGTAGCCATTAACTGGGGCGCTGCGCTGCGCGATCGCCGCCTGGTTGTTTTCTTAGTCGCCAACACTTTTTTCGCCGTTTACGGAGCTCAGCTCAGCGGTACGCTGCCGCTGTACCTGGTCAACTTTATTCCGAGTGGCAATGCTGCTTTTGGCTTTTCAGAGCAGGTGATTAGCTATTTGTTTTTCTGGCATGCGCTGCTCAAAATTATCGGCCAGCTGCCGGTGGTTCGATGGACAAAGCAAATTGACTACGTTTCCATTTTGCTAGTGACGCTGTTGGCCTGGGCAGGCGGTGCGACTTTTTTCTGGCTCGCAGGTGTTGTTCCGATGTCTGCATTAGCGATCGCACTCATTGGCTTTTTCTTTGTTGCCCTAGCCGAAATTCTATACGGTCCGGCGGCCAGCGCTTTAGTCGGAGAGTTAGCACCACCAGCACAGCGTGGAATTTACTTCTCGCTAGAGTCGGAGTGCTGGGCAGTCGGCTTTTTGATTGGCCCAGCTTTGGGCGGATGGGCGCTAGATCATCCGGTTCACTGGGGCGCAAACCTTTGGCTGGTGCTGGTGGCTAGCACCGGTTTACCGGGCGTGATATTGATCTATCTCAAGCAGCTATTAGCACAAGAGAGTGTTGACGTTCAGACCTAATGCAACAATTTGCAGCAACTCGATAGCGATACCGCTGGCGAAATATTTCGTCATGGAGCTGATTCAGCGGCTGGCCCCCTTTTATAGAAGAGCAAAATGATACTCCCTGGTGGCATAGTGTGTTTCCCCACGAGTTCGAGGGACTTTGAAACAAGAAGTGCAAGATCTTCTCGTCTAGCGATCAGTAAATCTCGAAATAGCCGATTTCCCCCGGATTCGGGGGCTAGGGGGCCTTTCAGTGATCTTGATCCTCAGCCAAATGTTGCGAAATATTCATTTCGCCAGCGGTATCGATAGCGCTTTGATATCTGCTCTGGTCATTACTCTAGTTATTACTCTGACATTGACCAAAGCAACGGCTTCGCATCTCCGTAGCCCATAACAAAGAGCGTATCGCCAACTTTCACAATGTTGGAAGGAAAGCTGCGGAAAACTGGGCCGCTGATGAAGCTTTGTACATGCTGAATATTTTTGGCGGTACCGTCAGTGCGGAAGAGATCGCTATCATCAGCAATGAAGTAGAGAAAGTCTCCATGGACAGTGAGCGATCGCACATATGAATTTCTTGGCATCGCCTCAGGCGGGCAGTAATCTGACGCGTCTACGCCTTGTGGCGGCGGCAGACAAGGCGGCGGCCGGTAGTCAACACCAGGCACCAAATCTATCACCTGATAGGTGCCCTCAGGCGTACCGTCTGTTGTCCACAGCTCATTGCCATCTGCACTGGTTCCACTAAAAAATAGCCGTCCTTTAAATGCTGTAAAGCCTTCTGGCGAAACCTGAACATCGGCTAGCTTTTGAGTACTGTCAGGCGTGCCTTCTGTGACCCAAAGCTCGTAGGAAACGTCGGATCCGCTGCCGAACGGTTGTGGGCCAGCAGCAGCATTAATAGCAGGATTAAAAAACAGTTTTTTCTGCTCAACAGCAAACCAGGTATCGGTTGGAGCATCAGGCGCTGTACCCATTCGTTTTATTAACTGCTCACGCATAGGCTCACCTCCCGTCACCCACAGCTCCAGACCACTGTCGAGGTCGATGAGGGTAAAGAAGCGATCGCCTAATGTTGTCAGCGGCTTGGGTTTTCTATAGGACGCTTGAGACTCGCCTTCCAACAACAGCTGAGTCCCACCTGATGTTCCATCACTGGTCCACAGTGCCCAGCCCAGCCTAGAGGCATCGGTCTGGGCGTAGATCTGGTTCCCGGGAGCGCTGCGAATGGTGTCAATGGCGATTGGGTCAGCGATCGCACCTAAAGAAATCGTACCTTCTACAGTGCCGTCACTTCGCCATAGCGCTAAGCGACGGCCACGGTCACTATTACTGCTGTCGTTATCATCGCTCAAAGATGTCGCCTGAAAGTACAAATACTCTCCAGATACCGTTAAGGGCACGGGAACTTCACCATAAATCAGCTCTCGTTTGAAAGCTTGCTCAACCCCATAAAAGGTCGCTAAGCGCTGAGTGCCTGCGGCGGTTTCACCATCGGTTACCCATAGCTCCGGGCCTGCGTCTCCTGTCACGATAAAGGGGAGCTGATTGTTTCCAATGGTTTCAGTTGCATGCAGCAGCTGGTAGTTTTTGTTAATAAGTGCGGGTAGCTCCGGATGCAGCGTGGCAATAGAAATCGTGCCCTCAGGCGTACCATCGCTGCTAAACAGCTGAGTACTAGGAGACTCCTCAATCCGGGCCCCAGCGATGAACCAAACTCGCTGATCAGAACTGGCAATCATTTTAGGGTTGCGAAGTGTCAGCTTAGGAACAATGTCTTTCAATGGCTGCATTAGCTGAGTGCCTGCTGGGGTGCCATCGCTCGTCCATAGATTGTTGCTGATGAAAAAGAACAGCTTGTTGTTGAGTGCAACATGCGTGTGCAGCAGCCCATAGATTCCCGCTGTAATTTCGTGTAAAGCGGTAGAAGGTGGCAGCGCTATGTTGCTTACATCACTGCCAAAATTAGCCACGTAGCGATTGGGCACAAAGTAGCGGGCATCTGTGCCAGCTGAATTGAGCCGACAGAGTAGAGCGGTCGCTTCAGCTCGGGTGATGTTGGCATTGGGCCGTAGCTGAGAGACGGTTGGATAGTTGACTACAAACGCCTGTTCAGTAGCTGCGGCCACTAAGCCTTTGGCGTAATTGGGGATAGCTTGCGCATCGTCGAAATATTGTTGCAATGTAGCTTCGCTGTTAGCTGAAGGGGAGAGCGCTTGCGCATTTGCAATGACGACAATTGCCTGTACCCGGCTGATAGGCTGAGCGGGCTTAAATGTATTGTCTGGATAGCCGGTTAGGAATCCTTTTTCGTAGGCGGTTGCGATCGCAGATCTCCCCCAAAAGTCAGCCGCAACATCTGAAAAATTAGGTGCTTCTCTTACTTTTGGCGCATTGGGAAACGCCTGAATCATCACAGCAGCAAATTCTGTCCGCGTCATCGTGCCGTCAGGCCGAAAGCTGCGATCAAGGTAGCCTTTTATCAGGCCTTCAGTGCCCACACCTTCTATGCAAAACTTGGCCCAATGATCGCCCGTATCGGTAAATAAAGCAGACTCTTGAAATGAGCCAAGGCCGATAGCTTGCGTTTGTCCGTAACTAGGCCAGCTGAAAGAAAAGGGAAGCGTGAGTGTGATCGCAGGTAAAGCAAGCCGTTGGACCAGATGCATAGAGACAAAATATCAGTAACGAAATATCAGTACAGTAGAAAATAAAAATAATTTGATTAAACCCTACTATAGTTACGGACACTTTACCGACAGATCTTTGGCATACAGATCTTTGGCATACAGATCTTTGACATACAGACTCTTTGGCATATTGACCAAAATCAGGTAACTGCCTTGCTTGCGGCTAAAACTCTCTTGTGATCGCGTTATCAACCTGATTCAGCAAGGTATCTATCCGCTGCCCTTTCTTACTGATTTTACTGATACTAGGCTTCTCTTCTGTTGCCAGCTGTGCAAGTTCAATGCTCGCCCGCACCAGGCTAAAAATAGGACTATAGGTCGCAGGCTGTCCCCCGCCGCCTCGCAGCTTTTTAGCCGTACTGGCAAGCTCATTAAGTAGTGGAGCCCAGTCCTGTTTCGCGTCAGTCGATCGAGCAGATTTTTTGTTAGAGCGAGCGACAGAGTTGGCAGATGAGGAAGCAAACGTATGAATAATGCTGTCATTGTCTTTGGCAATCAGATAGGTTTGCTTCAACCGAGAGCGAATGCCGCTGCCGAAAGATATTCTGTACCAGCGGAACAACCCATCAGAAACCACTTTTCCTTTAAAGGGAAGAAGATTGGTTTGTAGCCTTATAGGTAGGCTCCGCTTATCAATAAAATCTGAAGGTGCATCAGTAGTGCCCAAAACGCCGTAAACATTAACATCCACGTCAATGAAAATGCTGTACTTCTTTAACATTCGCTCAAGATAAAAATCTCCATAGACAAAAGTCTTCCAGCCGGAGATAATTTCGAGGTTTGTTTCGTCAAAGCCAACTGGATTCTCTTGAACGAATTGATCAATAAGTTCCGTATGGCTAAACAGATGATCTCGCACTAGCACCTTGTCTTCTACTGAAGTAGCAGCATAGTCTTCAAGGTCTTCAAGGTTAGGAATCAGCCCTGCCTGCTGGTTGGTATACCATTGCAGGGGTATCATCAGCTGCATGAAAAGCTTAGCGTCATCGGGACTCAGTTTCATGTGGGTTCAATACTCCTCGTACTCGTCTATATCAATAGGTTTGTTTTAGCAAAAGGTAGTACGCTACAAGGCGGCATCGTAACGTTTCTTTCATCTGTGCACCACACTGCATATGTGACACATATACGACGAGTGCTATGGTTTGAACATCAGTCCATAGGCTGTTGCACACCCTATTCTCCCTATCTACCGCCCTAGCTACAGATGAAGCCTACAGATGAAAGCGTTATCCTCTAACCACTGCCTTCTAATCAGCGCTCTGGTTCACAGGCTTCTGACAAGCTGCTTTCCGCCCGCGCTACCCTTTATAAAAATGGCTTCTAGAAAAGTAGCTTTTAGCGCTGCGACTTTCGGTATCATAGTGGGCCTATCCAGCTGCGGAGAAGCAGCCTCTGACGCAGTAAATAAAGAGTTTCCTGAAAACGCAACGGTCACTATTCTGGGTCAGTTTTCTGAAGAAGACCAGCAAAAATTCGAGCAGGCACTACTACCTTTTGAAGAAGAAACAGGAATTGACGTTATTTATGAGTCAGCAGACAACTTCAACAGTTTGCTACGAATGCGAATTGCTTCATTTTATAAGCCAGACTTAGCCATAATTCCTCAACCCGGCTTGATAGCAGACCTAGTCGCAGACGATCACCTAGTGCCGCTCACAGAATTTATGTCTCGCCACACGCTAAAGTCGGCCTATCCTGATACCTGGCTGGATTTGGGTGCGGTAGACGATATCCCCTATGCGCTGTGGTACAGGACATCTGTTCAAAGCTTAGTCTGGTATCGGCCAACCGCGTTTGAGGCGAAAGGCTACGATATCCCCAATAGTTGGTCAGCGCTAGAAGCACTGAGTCAACAAATCATCGCAGAGGGTGAAACGCCCTGGTGTATTGGGCTAGAAGAAGGAAATGCTAGCGGGGCGACTGGGACAGACTGGATAGAAGACATTGTACTGCGAACGGCAGGACCAGAAGTATATAGCCAGTGGATTGACCATCGGATTTTGTTTAACTCACCGCAGGTGATTCGCGCCTTTAATGAATTTGGAAAGCTGTTGAAAGATCCTCAGTATGTTGATGGTGGAGTTGAAAAGGCGATCGCAACTAGCTCTAGAGAGGCCGCACTTAGCATTTTTAAGACACCACCTGACTGCTACTTGCACCGGGAGGGCAGCTCTATTTCGTCCTTTTTTCCTGAGCGAAAAAGACCTAAAGTAGACTACGATGTTTTTCCGCTGCCAGGTATCGACCCCAAGTTTGGAACACCGCTGCTCGTCGCCGGAGAAGCGGTTGTTATGTTTAACGACACGCCAGCATCGCGTGAGCTAATGAAGTACTTCGCAACACCAACGCCACATGAGATTTGGGCTGAGCTAGGCGGCTTTCTCTCAGCCCATAAACAGCTCTCTTTCGAGGCATATCCAGATTTAGTCACCCAAAATATCGCTCAAATTTTGGCAACGTCTGACAATATTCGATTTGACGCTTCAGCTCTAATGCCGGGCTACGTAGGCACCGAAATTTTTGGTGCTGGCGTCATTGACTTTGCCGAAGGAAAATCGGTGGAAGTTGTGACGCAAGAGATTGACAACAGCTGGCCGTAGCATTGTAGTAGCGGTCACTTTATCGGTCACTTCTGCGCAGTGGCAACAGTGGCGATCGCCTCTCGCCATATCGCTGTTTGAAACGTCTCTAAATCAGGCACGCCCGGTATAGCCTTTTGATCTGCCATAAAATCAGCAGACTGTTTAAGCACTTGAGCGAGTTCACCAGGAGATATAGGCGTTCCTAAATACTGCGCTGAAGCTTGTTCTTCAGCATCTAGCCAGATGAGTTCGTTCATAACAGCTAGCGTGTCTTCTGGAGAAAGGCCTAGCGCGGGTGCGATCGCCTCAGCCGCCGCAGTTGGAGCCGCTCTATAACGCTGAACTGCTTCATCTAAAACGCTCACATAGCTTGCCAAAAAATCTGGATAGCTCTGTAGAAACGCTGTACTGACAATCCCTAAATCAGCGGTAATACTCCCCTCACGGGCCAAATCTTTTGCAGTCAGCAAAACGCTTCCATCTGCCTGCAGCATCGTCGAAAGGGTCGGCTGCCATACAAAGCCACCGTCAACCGCCCCCCGGTTCCAGGCAGACAGCATTTCGGGAGGCTGCATATCTAATATTCTCACACTGTCCAAATCAACACGCGCCTTCTCTAGCGCCGAGAGCAAGCTAAAGTGAGTTGTCGAGCCAAAAGGAACCGCAATCTTTTTATCGACTAAATCCGTGACTGACTTAACCTTAGACGCTTGAGTAACCGCCAAAGCCTCGTTATCGCCAATGAGGTTGTGAATAAAATATACCTGGTAGGGCAAGCCCTGAACAATTCCAGTTGACGTAGGCACCGAACCCACAAGCCCGACGTCAATATCGCCTTCTAGCATAGCAACATTAACCGCATGTCCAGACTTAAAGGGAATCCACTTTATTCTGATATCAGGGAACCTTTCTTCTGCGAGCTTAAGGTTTTTAACCAAGAGCTCTGCATTGGGAATGGTTAAGTAGCCAATACGAAACTGAGTCAGCGTAGCGGCTGACTGCGTAGAGCCCATCTGTACAAGGCTCATCTGTGAGCAGGCTGAAAAGGTAGTAATTAGCAGTGCCAGACTCAGCCATCCAAGAAATCCATACAGGCGCTTCTTCAAAAGCTGTGTCAGCCATATAAAAGATGATTTAAAAGCCATAATTCATAAAATTTAGCGCTTTTCATCCAAATTTCTCATTGAGCCAATGCATTGTATAGCAAATGTTCCAATGCATCAGAAAGTTTGCCTTTTCAGACGATTCTTGAAACAGCACTAGCGTCGCAACGGCTTTGCACGCTACCATATATGAAGTTTTGTATCGTTTCCGCATACTTTTCACACACTTTCCACACACCATGACTGCAACCTCACCTTCCGTCGATGTAATGCTAGGCAAACCTAGACCGATGACACAGGTGATTTTGCTCTCTGTTGCAACAGGTCTGCTGTACTACGGCTATTACAAATGGAAGATTCAGGACGAGTTAAAGGCGCACGGTCAGAGAGTCTGGTCTGGTGCAGTTTGCATTGTTCCATTTGTGGTCGGGGTCGCGCTGCCGTTATTATTGGCTGCATTTGACCCCGACGTTCCAGGCTGGTTTGCTCGCTTTTCGTTCCTAGGCATTCTGTGGATTTATATCGTGCAGTTTCGTCTGTACAAAGAGATTAACCAGCTGTACGCTGCTGAAGGCTGGAATCCACCGCTGGTATCCTGGTGGATTATCGTACCGGGCTTAAATCTCATTGTTGGACTCAGACAAATTCATTTTCTAAGTGAGTACTGGGCACGCTTATCCAATACGCCCACGTCCGATCCAATCGCAGAAAAAATTTCCTTTTTATCCAACAACAGCTAGCCGACAGCAGCGCACGAAACGCTAATTAGCAAAGCCTAGCTGCTGCATAACAGAGAGAAGGTTACAGGTGTACCACCATTCCACGATTTTGCGATCGCGAATTTTCACCAGCGTAAAGTCCTCTATCTGTACACCTTTACCGGTTGGCGGCATCCCCATAAAATCACCGGTTTGAGTGCCTTTCAGCGTTGTTCTATACACAACACTGCTGCCCTCAGCAACCATGTCTTCTAGCGTGCAGGTAATATCCGGAAAGCCCTCAAACAAAGCCGTATTAAAAGCTTTATTCGCCTCTAAACCCACAATTAGCTCTGGCTGATCGTTGAAGTGATAAACCACATCAGGGGCTACACACTCGTCCCAGACCGCTCTCCAGTTTGGGGTTGTTCCCCAGCCATCTTTATTAAAGCGAAGTGCGATCGCCTTATTTTCTTCCAATCGCGATTGTTCAACAGTCATCGCAGCTAACCTCAATTGAATCAACACTTGGAGGCGCTCTAGCCTCACAGGTCTAGTATGAAAATTGAAGGCGCTTGGCGTCTTCGAGGTTCTTGCTATCTTTTTTCAGGTTATTGCTACCGTCTCATATAGACCGTGGGCGCAACACCAGTAACTTTCTTAAAGTGATAGTTCAGATGGCTCTGGCTAGACAATCCGACCGCTTGTGCAATCTGAGCGAGAGACAGCTCCTTCTCTTTCAATAGCTGCTTGGCACGCTGCACCCGACAACGAATGTGATACTGATGCGGTGAAAATCCAGTAGACTGTTTGAATAATCGTGAAAAATGAAAGGGGCTGAGCTGCACTAGCCCAGCTAAAGTCGCCAGGCTAATATCTTCAGCAAGGTGCTCATCAATATAGGCGATAACCCGCCTGCACTGCGTAGCAGAGAGCTGACCGGTATGAACATACGGTTTGAGCCTATCGGCAGCATACTGATAGACCAGATGAGTCGATAGCGCAGTCGCCAAGGCATCCGCGTAGAGTTTGCTACCCGGTTGCTGAGTAGAGATCGTGTTTTGAAGCGCGATCGCAATTTGATGAATAACCGGATCAGCAGGCAGTGCCTGCGGCAAAAGCTCTACAGTATCTTTGCCGTATAGCTCAGCGCCAATCTGATTAAGGTAAGCAGGATCTAGATAAAGTTGCAGGAACCTGGCAGGCGTCTCCCACTGAAACGTTTGCCAAAGCTGAGCCGGATAAATTCCGATATCTCCTGCTACCGAATCACCAGCGGTCGTCTGCCCATCAATAGTTTGCTCTAGTGTTACAGGCACACCTGCATTAATACAAACAATATGAGCAGGTGAAACATACTCTGGAATACAGTGCGGCGGCTGGTCGAAAAGCGCGAGCTGAACATTATCCCAACCCGCTGTATCACTCGAAACCAAAGGCGCTGAGGGTAATTTCAACAGCTGCTGTGCAAGCGTATTCGGCAAAAGCATCGCCATCCCCATAACTCTCAAAAACGGTCAAACGCACCACAAATAGCCCCCGCCCGCACCTAGCCTTTATCCATACCTGCCTCTATCCGTACCTATCTCTATTAAAGCGCCGCATCAATGACAGTGACAAAAGCTACTCTTCTCCCACAGGCTTAGCCTTACGCCTAATGAGTCCCGTAATCAGCGAAAGCCCAAAGATACTCAGTAGTGCTATCCACGCAACAGCCCTGCCGCTTTCGATCGGACCCACACCCTCCGAAAAAAGCCCAGCACCCAACGCAACAAAAGGTGGATTAGAAACCGCAACGCTAATTACCAGCGCCGGTAAGAATTTTTTCCAGGACGTATGCGATAACCCAGCACCATAGGCCACAAAGTCAAAAAAGCTGGTCATCATCAGCGCGCTCAGTAAAAAGAAATTGTTCTCCAAATTCCTTCGGCTAAAGCCGTCCACTTTCGACATAAATCGCTCGCCGACCAGCGCGCTAATAAACGTACGACCAAACCGTGAGGCCAACCAAAAACTCAGCGAACAAGAGCACAAGTCCGATAGACAAACCACCAGAATGCCTTGTTCAAAGCCCAGCAGCCCGCCCGCTAAAACAGAGTAGGCCGTACCCGGCAACGCCGGAATCACAACGCTGGTAAAACGCAAAAGAAACAGGCCAACCGGTGCCCACACCCCCAGCTGCTCTACAAAAGCCCGAATCTCTTCTTTCCCAATACCGAGCTGCTGAAGCACAATAATCGGCACGATCACTATAAAAACTAGGATGATAAAGCCTATGATTTTGCGCGATCGCTTATCCATACGATTACTCATCAGCTGCCCTTACCCCAACGAATGCGACTCAACGTAACTAATATTACCGGCTGCCTATCTCTTTAGGTAGACAATCAACGCTTTCAGGCCGACTGTCTGGCTTTCTTCCTCTACACAGTAGAAACTGTCATAAAATGGCGGCATAAATTAAGAAACACCCGCAAACGTCAGCACATGTTCATGAAAGCCCTCTTAGCCGTTTTATCAGCCACTTTTCTACTGCTGGGATGTTCAGGAAGTGGGACCGGCGATGACGTTAGCGATAGTGGTGCGATCGCGCCAGAGACCTCTGCTCAGAGCGAGACAGACACTGAAAACGAAGACGCCGACATAACAGCGAACAACGATACTGAGGATGAAACCGGCGTCCCTGAAGATGTAGGCAGCGAGTCAGACGATGAAGACATTCCAGGCCTCAACCAAAAAAACGTTCAACTGATAGTTGAAGACCAGTCAACAGCCGGACAAATTATTGTCGAAAAAGTCGCCACCTCAAGAGACGGCTGGGTATCTATTCACAAAACCGATGCAGAAGGCGGCATGCAACTACCGCAAAGTATTGGTGAAGCCCGCGTAGACTCTGGCGATAATGAGGAGATCGTTGTTGACCTATGGGAAGCACCTGATATCGGGGAAAAGCTGTGGGTGTTACTGCACATTGATGCAGGTGAGCGGGGTCAATACGAATTTCCAGGCGAAGACAAAGCCGTTCGTAAAAATGGAGAAACCATGGCCCGCTCATTCATCGTCGAAGATCCTAATCCGGAAGATGAGGAAGACACCGAATAGTATCTATTAAGCTTTGTAGCGAGCCTCATAGACAATGCTAGACAGAGCCGTCATAATTACTCCAGCGAAATCAAATTCGCTTAATCCTCATGCGGGTATAGCTCAGTGGTAGAGCGTTTGCTTCCCAAGCAAAATG